>JBFIMP010000114.1:0-8318 GCA_041611635.1 Christiangramia sp. | reverse complement strand
AGATAATGCGGGTTATTGTACCGATTTTGGTGAAGGCTCTGAATATATTTTCATTTATCCTAATCCCAATACGGGAAGTTTTAAGATCGCTACCCCGGCAGATGAGCAGATTACAAGAATAGAGGTTTTTGATCATCGCGGCAGGTTTATCGCGGCCCGGGATTACGAAAGTACGGCTATAGAATATGCGATGGAATTGGGACCTTTGCAGGAATCGGTATATGTGGTCAAGATCGTTACCAACCAAAGAACCCTCACTAAACGATTTATATTTAAATACTAATCTGTCGCTCTATATATTCAAAGATCAATTGGGGATCTTCATCATATTTGAACCATTCGATGTTTTCATCTTTTCTGAACCAGGTAAGCTGTCTCTTCGCGAATCTGCGGGTGTTCTTTTTGATTTCTGAAATTGCAGTTTCTAAATCGATATCTCCATCAAAATATTGAAACAACTCTTTATAACCAACGGTATTCAGTGCGTTGAGCTCTCTCTTGGAATATAAGGCCCTTGCTTCTTCTACCAGGCCATTTTTGATCATAAGATCAACCCTTTTATTGATACGCTCATAGATCAATTCCCGGTCTGCGGTAAGACCAATGCTGATAGTCTTAAAATGCCGGGCCTTTTTCTCCTGATCCAGGAAACTCGAAAAGGGTTTTCCTGTTTCTATGCAGATCTCTAAAGCGCGTATCAATCGATGTGGATTCTGGACATCGGCAGATTTATAATATTCAGGGTCAAGGACAAAAAGCTTTTGTTGCAGCCAGTCTATCCCATCTTCCTCAAGGTGTTTATTCAGATTTTGCCGGATTTGAGGATCCACTTCAGGAAAATTATCCAGCCCCTCGGTAATAGCTTTAATATACAGGCCGCTCCCGCCAACCATCACCACTAGATCACGAGATTGAAATAAGTCTTCCAGTTTCTTGATGGCATTCCTTTCAAAATCGCCTACGGAGTAATTATCTTCTACAGATATATGCTGAATGAAATGATGGGGAGCAGCTTCGAGCTCATGCTTCTCTGGTACCGCGGTACCAATCTTCATTTCCTTAAAGAACTGCCTGGAATCTGCTGAAATGATCTCGGTATTAAAATGCCTGGCCACCTTAATGGAAAGAGAAGTTTTTCCAATGGCTGTAGGACCAATGATGTTAATAAGGTAATTAGTCATTTAAAAGGAATCCACATTTATGGCAAAATTTTGCTCCATCCTGGTGCCTGCTGGCATTACAGTTTGGACATACCTGTGTGTTCTGTATAGGTTTTTCTGTAGCCCTGCTATACTCTGCGCTTACTATCCCGGTAGGAACAGCTATGATGCCGTATCCAGTGATCATGATAAAGGAAGCTATAAGCCTTCCCAGAGGTGTTACCGGGGCAATGTCTCCAAAACCTACAGTAGTAAGTGTAACAATACACCAGTAGATGCTAAGTGGGATGTTATCGAAACCACCGCCCTCACCTTCTACCAGGTGCATCAGCGTACCGGCGATAATACAAATGATAAGCACGGCGAACACGAAAACAAAGATCTTAGCACGGCTGTTCTTTAAGGCATCGATCAGTTTACGCGATTCCCCGATATAACGGGTAACCTTCAATACCCTGAAAACCCTTAATAGTCTTAAAGCCCTTATGGCGAAAAGGAGGTTAGCTCCTCCAAAAATAAATCCAATATAACTAGGTAGGGTAGAAAGAAGATCTACAATACCGTAAAAACTAAAAATATATCGCTTAGGTTTGTTAATAGCGATGATGCGCAGCACGTATTCAACGGTGAAAATAGCCGTTATGATCCACTCGGCCACATAGAACTCATAGGCATACTTTTCTAACATCCAGCTTACGCTTTCCATCATGACAAGTATTACACTAATAATAATAACGACTAAAAGCGCGATATCGAAAATTCTTCCTGAACGGGTATCAGCCTCATAAATTACTTCATGAAGCTTGAATTTCCAGGGCGGCATTGATTTTTTATTGTTTTCCACAGTAGGTTAAAAATATAAAAAAATCCTGAAGCTTATTCCTGTATGGATAACTGGATGATCTTAAAATTATGCTTTTTACGTAAAAAACTCTGAATGATATGCTCAGCGTCCCTATTATTGCTCATTGGGGTAATGATAGATCTAATGATATCCAGTTTATTGATCTGGTGATTCAGGTTAAAATAACCTACGCCTTTAAACTCCCCATCTTCAATTAGCAAAGCGCTTTTTTCATCTACCTCACGGCCACGACCAATAAGCAACATGTTTTGATTTTCGTAAGAATATCTTTCTATCAGCTTTTCAGCCCTTTCATTATATTCTTCCGGAGTTTCTTCTTCCAGGCAGGCTCCGTAACAGCTTTTAATAGTGTAGGCAAAACAATTGCCTGTTCCACCATGTAAACCTGATAGCCGCTCACAAAGCTCATATTCCTCCACCCACTTGGTCAGGGAATTCTTAGCCGACCTCAGTGAACTAAAGGTGGTGATATTTTTCTTTGTTTTATGTGCCCGTCCAATTTCAAAGTTCACATAGCCATTTTCATCAACAGAATGATAGAGAGCATGGCTGAAAATATCCCTTTTCAGAGCCCGGTTATATCTTGGCTTTATTTCCTTGATCTCCTGGTTCTCTTTTAGAAGGGCAATCAATTCGTTCCCGGTAAGTTCATAGGAGACCGAAGCTACCTTGCGCTGCATTTCCCTGGACTTAGGATTGTCGTTTGTAAAATGCTGGTTGACCCTTTTCCTGATGTTTCGCGATTTCCCAACATAAATGATCTCCCCATTCTCATCATGGAAGTAATAAACACCGGTTTCTGAAGGTAATTCTTCGAGAATAAAAACCAGTTTGGTGTCGAGGTTTCTTTTAGGTTCCTTGCGCACATGCTCTTTCATGATGTCTTTTTCTACATCTTTAGCAAGCAGCATTTTAAATAATTTGATCGTGGCCTGCGCATCACCCGTGGCGCGGTGCCTGTCACTTAAAGGTATTCCCAGGGATCTAACCAGTTTTCCTAAACTATAGGAGGGAAGTCCCGGAATTAGTTTTTTTGAAAGTTCTACGGTACAAAGGCTTTGTCTTTCGAATTCAAAGCCCAGTCTTCTGAATTCTGTACGAAGGATCCTGTAATCGAATTTCGCATTGTGAGCCACCAGGATGCAATCTTCGGTGATCTCTACCACACGTCTGGCGATCTCGTAGAATTTGGGAGCATTGCGAAGCATGTTATTATTGATCCCGGTAAGATTAACCACGAACGGCTGTATGGGCTGTTCGGGGTTTATAAGGCTAATAAATTGATCGGTTACCTTATGACCATCGAATTTATAAATTGCAATTTCGGTGATCCCTTCTTCATTATACTTTCCACCGGTCGTTTCTATGTCTAATATTGCGTACAAATAGTCTCTTCTTCTTTAATTATACTTTCGCGCCCCAAATATACTACTTCCAATACGAACCATGGTAGATCCACATTCCACAGCGATCTGATAATCACCGCTCATGCCCATAGAAAGTTCTGTCAGGTCTGGGTGTTGGTCTCTGAATTTATCAAAAACTGACTTTAAATATTTGAATTCAGATCTTACCTGCTCTTCGTCATCGGTAAAGGTTGCCATTCCCATAAGGCCTATTACCCTAACATTTTCCATTTTTTTATAGGCTTCAGATTCTAAGATGTCTTTAGCTTCCTCCGCCGAAATCCCGAATTTTGAATCTTCCTCGGCGATCTTTATCTGTAACAGGCAATTGATGGTGCGATCGTTCTGTTTAGCCCTTTTATTGATCTCCTTGAGTAATTTAAGACTGTCTACGGCATGGATCAGGGAAACAAAAGGCGCCATATATTTCACCTTATTACGCTGCACGTGTCCCACCATGTGCCATTCGATATCCTGAGGAAGTGCTTCCCATTTATCGGTCATTTCCTGGATCTTATTTTCCCCTAAGATGCGCTGGCCGGCACGGTAGGCTTCCATGAGATCTTCATTGGGTTTGGTCTTGGAAATAGCCACGAGCTTCACATTTTCGGGAAGTTCGTCTTTATATTTTTTAATATTTTCAGAAATGTCCATCCTTTATTTCAGTTTTAAATTAAGGATCCAAAAAAAAACAATTTGTCCGGTTGGTTGGTTGAGCCACCTCTAGAATTCATAGATCGTAAGGCCGCTGCGTAACTTAGGTTCAATATAAGTACTTTTTGGCGGCATGGTCAAATTTTCGTCGGCAATTTGCTTGATTTCTTCAATTCCAGCAGGTAACATTCCAAATCCTACTTCAAATTCACCGCTGTCTACCCGGGTTTTTAGTTCAATCAGATCATTGCGTCCATGTATATAGGCAATACGCTTGTCATACCTTAGGTCTTCAATTCCCAGAATAGGTTTCAGGATCTTTTCAAAAAGTATATAAGAATCCAGCTCGCTAAGAGAATCGGTAAATTCATAGTTGGTCTTTCGCAGGTAAAGCGAATAAAACTCCCCGCCCAGGTACATATTGAAATGATGTTTTTTGGAGGGTTTATAGACCTCATATCCGCGATTTTCTATCCGGAACCACTCGTCCAGCAGAATAAGGAACTCTTCTTTTGAATGTCCGTTGAGGTCTTTAATAAGCCTGCTGAATTCAAAAATCCTCAGGTTGCTTTCAGAAATCAGGTAGCTCATAAAAAAATTATAAGCTTCCTGGCCTGTATGCTCTGGATTGTTTTCGCGGCTTTCCTTAGCCAGTAACCAGGAAGAAGCACTGCGATGGTGACCATCTGCGATATACAGCTTTTCCATAGCCCCGAATTCAGCCTTTATCTTCTCAATATTTTCCGGGTCATCGATGAGCCATAGCGAATGAATCTCCTTGTTATAGGTGGCGAATTCATATTCTGGTCTCGACCTCATTCTATCTTCCAGCAATTCGTTGATAACAGGATTATCGGGATATGTAAGTAATACCGGTTCGGTATTAAAACCAACTACTTTCAAATATTCTTTAAAAAGCTCTTCCCGGTGCGCGATCGTATCTTCGTGGCGGCGTATCACCTCTTTTTCATAATCATCCACACTGGCCGCAGCAATAATTCCGCAGCAGGAAGCATCGCGACTCTGGATATTATAGATGTAATAACAGGGCTGCTCGTCCTGGATAAAAGTATGCTCTTCCTTGAATTCGAGATAGCGGTTCTTTACCATTCCGAAGCGTTTCTCACCACCAATCTCGTGCTGGAATTTGTAACCCGGATTGATGATATGAAGAAAGGAATATGGATTGAACTCTAACTGTGCCCTGAGTTCTTCCTCGCTGTAGTCTTCATAAGAACGGGAAGCAACGAGGCCCGCAAATGCGGGCGCCGGTCTCACTGCTTTAAATGGTATTATTTTGGTCAAATTTTATAATGTGCGTTAAAAGAGATTTTGGCCCGTGGTCGAAATGACCATATTTTTAGATCATTTTCGGTAGTACGAAAAATCTCAATATTTTAGTCTAACTGCTAAACTGAGCAGAAACCTTCTCTGCTTTTCTGCTCTCAGAATAATCATAGAAGCCTTCACCAGATTTTACCCCTATCTTACCGGCTCTAACCATATTGGTTAATAACGGGCAGGGAGCATATTTAGGATTTTTGAATCCGTCATACATCACTTCAAGGATAGAATGACAAACGTCGAGCCCTATAAAATCTGCTAATTGCAGTGGTCCCATTGGGTGTGCCATTCCCAGTTTCATTACTGTGTCTATTTCGTATACCCCGGCCACTCCGTTGTAAAGAGTTTCGATCGCCTCATTGATCATTGGCATCAGGATCCTGTTGGCAACAAACCCCGGGTAATCGTTCACCTCTACCGGTATTTTATTGAGCTTTTCTGAAAGATCCATCACCGTACTGGTCACTTCGTCACTGGTATTATAACCACGAATGATCTCTACCAGCTTCATCACCGGTACCGGATTCATAAAGTGCATACCAATAACCCTCTCTGGATGAGAAACCGCAGAAGCTATCTGTGTGATCGAGATCGAGGAAGTATTGGTTGCCAGGATGGTTTCCTCTGAAGTATGCTGGTCGAGATTTCTAAAGATCTTAAGTTTTAGCTCTGTATTCTCGGTAGCAGCTTCTACAACAAGGCTGGCATATTCCACTCCTTCTGAAATATCTGTATAGGTAGTGATATTCTCCAGCGTTTCTTTTTTCTGATCTTCGCTGATCTTTTCTTTGGAAACCATCCGGTCAAGGTTTTTGGAAATGGTTTCCATTCCTTTCTTCAGGCTTTCTTCTGAAATATCAATAAGTTGAACTTTGTATCCGTTCTGGGCAAAAGTATGCGCAATACCATTACCCATAGTTCCGGCACCTATTACTGCAATATTTTTCATTTAAAAATTTTTATAAGAGATGTTCCTGGTTGTTATCCTGTCCCAACTGTTCGGGAGTTTAAGGATCTACATATCTGAGAAGCTGGAACTAGTTCAGTTTGAAGATACTCCTTGAAAATCTCTGTTTTTGATTTAAACATTAAAATTAGCGATCACCTGGTTGGCTACTTTAAGGGCTTTAGCGCCCTGTTCAAGAGTTACCACAGGTTCCTTATCATTGTTTATTGCGTCGGCAAAACTTTCCAGTTCCTCCAGGATCGCATTGTTAGGAGAAACATCAGGATTGTCGAAATAAATCTGTTTTTTTATTCCTTCAGCATTCTGAAGTATCATGGCGAAATCGTCAGGATCTTCCGGGGCATCCTTCATCTTCACCACCTCGCATTGTTTCTCCAGGAAATCTACAGATATGTAAGCGTCCCGCTGAAAGAACCTTGATTTTCTCATATTCTTCATCGATATACGGCTGGCGGTAAGATTCGCCACACAACCATTTTCAAATTCGATCCTGGCATTGGCAATATCTGGAGTGTCACTAATTACAGAAACCCCGCTGGCATTGATTTTTTTAACCTCAGATTTCACGACGCTAAGAACCGCATCGATATCGTGGATCATAAGATCCAGCACCACCGGTACATCTGTACCGCGCGGATTAAATTCTGCCAGCCGGTGCGCCTCGATAAACATAGGATCTTCTATGCGATCTGCCACTGCCTGAAATGCCGGGTTAAATCTTTCAACATGCCCAACCTGGCCTTTTACTTTATACTCCTGGGCTAGTCTTATGAGTTCTTCGGCTTCTTCGAAGGTATTGGTGATCGGCTTTTCAATAAAGAGATGTTTACCTGCCGAGATCACTTTTTTGGCAACATCAAAATGAGAAAGGGTAGGAGTAACAACATCGATCATATCTACGGCCGCGATCAATTCATCCAGATCATCGAACATTTTATAACCGAATTCTGAGGCTATATTTTCAGCATTTTTCTTGTTCGCGTCATAGAAGCCTACGAGTTCATATTCTTCAGATTGCTTTAAAAGTTTCAGATGAATCTTTCCCAGGTGGCCCGCACCCAGAACTCCTGCTTTCAGCATATTTTTGCGTTTTTCACAAAAATAGCATTTTGATATTAAATACTTTATAAAATTAGGCTAAATCCCGGTGGCTATTTGCTTGGGATAAATCAGCTTGATTGCCTAATTTTATATCCTGAACAAAGCATGAAAACTTGAAGGATACTTACAGACATCAGGGGAAAAGGCAGCAATTGGTGAGAACCGTAAAGAAGAAAGGCATCACCGATGAAAAAGTCCTTTCGGCTATTGGGAAAATCCCGAGGCACCTATTTATGGATAGTAGTTTTGAAGATCATGCTTACCAGGATAAAGCCTTTCCTATCGCTGCAGACCAGACAATTTCCCAGCCTTATACGGTCGCTTTCCAGTCTCAGTTACTGGAGATCAAAAAAGGGGATAAGGTGCTGGAGGTAGGTACAGGAAGTGGGTACCAAACCGCGGTGCTGTGTGAACTTGGTGCGAAGGTTTATAGTATCGAGCGCCAAAGGGAGCTTTATAAAAAGACAAAATCTTTTCTTTCCAAATTAGGATACCGTCCTAAATATTTGAGTTTCGGGGATGGATACAAGGGGATTCCTGAATATGCTCCCTACGATAAGATCATCGTGACGGCCGGTGCTCCCGTGGTGCCAAAGGATCTATTGAGCCAGTTAAAAGTTGGTGGCAGGCTGGTGATCCCCGTGGGAACCGAAGTGCAGACCATGACCCTATTCATTAGAAAAACAGCCAAGGAATTCGATAAAAAGGAGTTTGGCGCATTCAGATTTGTGCCGCTGCTGGAAGACAAGAACTAATTCTGAAGTACGAAGGACGAGGTTTGAAAGACGAGTTCAGAAAGACGAACTATGAACGACGAAGTT
>JBFIMP010000113.1:0-8429 GCA_041611635.1 Christiangramia sp. | reverse complement strand
GTGAGTTGTGAGTTGTGAGTTGTGAGTTGTGAGTTGTGAGTTGTGAGTTGTGAGTTAAGATTTAAAATAATATGAAGAGTTACAAGGATCTGGATATTTATAATTTGGCTTTCGATTATGCCATTGAAGTTCATGAAATTTCTCTAAAGCTTCCAAAATTCGAGCTTTATGAACAAGGTAGTCAGATCCGAAGATCCTCTAAAAGCATAAAGGATAATATTATTGAAGGCTATGGTCGGCGTACCTATAAACAGGATTTTCTCAAATATTTAATTTATTCTCACGCTTCTCTATTGGAATGTTTATCTCAGTTAGAAATGATCGATAATCTATATGATATAGATGGTATTAAGGCATTGAAGGAGAAATATGAAATTCTTGGAGCCAAAATCTATTCTTTTATTAAATATGTTGAGAGAGAATGGAAGTAAAATCCCGGCACATCGTTAGTATCCTTATTCAGCAAACTACTTAATCTATGGAAATTCCAAAAACAGACAACATATAACCGACAACCTACAACAACAATGCTTTTCCAACTAAAATCCTACCTAAACTTCCTACTAAAAAGCCAGAACCAACACGGGCTCCACTCCCCTTTTGTCTATGATCTGGTGACAAAATGTTTTTATGATAAAAGTTATTACGAGGAATATGACCTCATAAAGAATTACCGGAACGATCTTTTAAGAAATAAAGAATTCATCGACGTAATTGATTTTGGCGCGGGAAGCAGGGTATTCAAATCAAACAAGCGTCCCGTTTTTTCAATTGCTAAAAATGCCGGGATCACATTACACCGGGCAAAATTGTTATACCGCTTAACCAATTACCTTAAGATCGACAAAGCATTAGAACTAGGGACTTCTTTGGGAATAGCTTCTTCTGCCATCGCTGCTAATAAAAAAACTGAACTCATTACTATAGAAGGCTGTCCTGAAACTGCAAATATCGCCAGACAGCAGTTCAAGAAATTCGACTTGAATAATATAATACTTAGAGTAAATGAATTTGAAGCGGAATTGGATCTTCTGATTCAGGAGAACCAAAAGTTCGATCTAATTTATTTCGACGGAAACCATCAAAAACAAGCAACTCTGGATTATTTCGAAAAATTACTTCCTACTGCGCACAATGATTCGGTGTATATTTTTGATGATATTCACTGGTCTGCAGGAATGGAAGCAGCCTGGGAAGAAATTAAGAGACACCCAAAGGTTCGGGTGACCATAGATACCTTTCAATGGGGCCTTGTATTTTTCAGACAGGAACAGGTAAATCAGCATTTCACAATCAGAGTCTAATAACCCACAAAATAAAAACCAACCTACCTAAAACTTAGCTAAGAATTAAAAGTAAAGGCACCACAAAATTTCAGGCTGTTTGGGCATTGCGAGTACATGAAATTCAGGTACCTAACGAAAATTTTCAGCTGAATTTTCGTAAACCTAGACCTTTGGTTTTACTGAGCACAGTCGAGGGATACTAACAAGCAAAAAAAATGAATATTTGAGATTTTAAAATAATTGATTTTGTAACAAAAAAACTAAATTCCCGTCATACAGTTGAAAATTCAGTCTTAATGAGCAAAGTAATAGAGATTCGCGATATCACCAGAGATTTCCCCCTGGGACAGGAAGTAGTAAAAGTTTTAAAAGGTATAAACCTTGATATAGACCGCGGAGAATATGTTGCTTTTATGGGACCATCAGGTTCGGGAAAATCCACCTTAATGAACCTGCTTGGATGCCTGGACACTCCTACTTCCGGATCCTATATCTTGAACGGTAAAGATGCTAGCAAGATGAGCGATGACGAACTTGCCGAGATCAGGAATAAAGAGATCGGTTTTGTTTTTCAAACCTTTAATCTTCTGCCCAGGACCACGGCTTTAGATAACGTAGCTTTACCAATGATCTATGCCGGAGCGTCCAAATCTGAAAGAATAGAAAGAGCTCAGGATGTTTTAAGAAGCGTAGGACTTGGTGACCGAATGGATCACAAACCCAATCAGCTTTCTGGAGGACAAAGACAGCGTGTGGCTGTTGGTCGTGCCCTGGTGAACAAACCTTCCATCATCCTGGCCGATGAACCTACGGGAAACCTGGATTCCAAAACCTCTGTAGAGATCATGAATCTTTTTGATGAAATTCATGCATCTGGGAATACCGTAATCCTGGTAACTCACGAAGAAGATATTGCCAAGCACGCTCACAGGATCATCAGGCTTAAAGATGGTATGATAGAAAGTGACGAAAGGAAATCTGTTATTAGTCAGCAATAATCTGCTACGAATTTTAGAAATACATATATTATTCCCGATCCTCTTCCTCAGAAATTAGAATTTGGAATACCGAATTGAGAATTTCAGTTTTTGAACTTTTAAGAATCTTTATTATCTTGTATAAACTAAGTCATTTAAAATGATAGAACTGGACCAGGAGACCTGGATTTATCTTACCATTATTGCTGTATTCCTAGCCTATTTTCTTTGGAGCTCCAGAAAGGCAAAAAACATTAAGAAGCAACGGAAGAACAGAAATTTCAGAAAAAGGTATATGGAAAGAAAAAAGGAGAATGAATCTGATCCTTTGGTAAAATAATTCTTTTCAATACTTTCTAATCGGTCAGAATTCTTTCCTGGCCTCTCTATTCTTTGTAACTTTAGGCTCCTAAAAAATAAGCATGAAGATTTACACAAAAACCGGAGACAAAGGCACCACCGCGTTATTTGGAGGTACCCGTGTCCCCAAGCATCATATTAGAATAGAAAGCTACGGAACGGTAGATGAACTAAATTCACATATTGGCTTATTAAGGGATCAGGATACAGATCAGCCAACCAAAGATTTTCTAACTGAAATCCAGGACCGGCTATTTACCATTGGAGCTATTCTAGCGACAGATCCTGAAAAAGAAAAATTAAAGAACGGACAGGACAGGCTTAATATTCCTAAAATATCTGATGCCGATATCGAGAAACTGGAAAAGGCCATGGATAAAATGAATGAAGACCTTCCACCAATGACACATTTCGTGCTACCCGGGGGACACCAAAGCGTGTCATTCTGTCACATAGCCCGCTGTGTCTGCCGTCGCGCCGAAAGACTCTCCAGCGCTTTATATGACATAGAGGCCTTTGACGACAAGGTTCTTATGTACCTTAACCGACTTTCAGACTATCTGTTTGTGCTGGCACGGAAGTTGTCTAAACAATTACAGGCTGAAGAAATTCAATGGATCCCAAAAAAATCCTGATTTCTCCCATCCTCAGAAAATTTATTGCGAATAACGCAAGAATTTGAAGAATTAATTATGTTCTTTATATTATTGTAGAAAAAATAGATTTTTTTCTTGGCTATATGCGCAAAAAAATTATTTTTGCCAAAATTTAAAACCCGATTAATCAATGTATTGGACTTTAGAATTAGCATCCTATTTAAGTGATGCCCCCTGGCCGGCAACAAAAGACGAGTTAATAGACTACGCAATCAGAACCGGAGCACCGCTTGAGGTTGTAGAAAATCTTCAGGCCATTGAGGATGAGGGCGATTCTTATGATTCTATTGAGGAAATCTGGCCGGATTATCCAACCGATGAAGATTACCTCTGGAACGAGGACGAATATTAAATTGACAACACGCAAAAAATAGGGAAAAGTCTCATTCATGAGGCTTTTTTTTTGCTTAAATTTGAACCCCTTTAAATAAAAAAACCAACATGAGTTTTTTAAATTCTGTATTAAAAGCTTTCGTAGGCGATAAGTCGAAGAAAGATGTAAAAGAAATACAACCTATAGTAAATAAAATTAAGGCTCTGGAATCTGAATTTGAGGCACTAAGCCTTGATGAACTCAGAGCCAAGACTTCTGAATTCAAAGCGAAAATCGCTGATGCGACTAAAGAAGTCAAAGACAAGATCACTGCCTTAAATAAAGAAGCTGATGAAATTGATGATATCACCCGTAAGGAAGATATCTATGCTGAAGTAGATGCTCTTAAGGATAAGTCTTATGAAATTTCTGAAAACATATTGAACGAGATACTCCCTGAAGCATTTGCAACCGTAAAAGAAACAGCGAAACGTTTCGTTCATAATACCGAACTCAAGGTAAAAGCAACTGCTTTTGACCGTGAGATCTCTGCAGAAAAAGATTATGTTACCCTTGAGGATGATAACGCCATTTGGAGTAACTCTTGGGATGCAGCCGGTAAACCGGTAACCTGGGACATGATACATTACGATGTTCAGCTTATTGGTGGTGTGGCCATGCATCAGGGAAAGATCGCCGAGATGCAAACTGGGGAAGGTAAGACCCTTGTGGCAACCCTACCTATGTACCTTAACGCGCTAACCGGAAACGGAGTTCACCTGGTAACGGTTAACGACTACCTGGCAAAACGTGATAGCGCCTGGATGGCACCTATCTTCCAGTTCCATGGTTTAAGCGTGGACTGTATAGATTATCACCGCCCAAATTCCGCTGCGCGTAGAAAGGCTTATAATGCCGATATTACCTACGGAACCAACAACGAATTCGGTTTTGATTACCTGAGGGATAATATGTCTCATTCGCCTGATGATCTGGTACAGAGACCACATAACTACGCTATTGTGGATGAGGTCGATTCTGTATTGATCGATGATGCCCGTACGCCGCTTATCATATCCGGTCCGGTACCAAAAGGTGATACCCATGAGTTCATGGAGCTTAAACCGGCAATTGCAAGTATTGTTGAGGCTCAGCGTAAATACCTGGTGAAGGTCCTGGCTGAAGCTAAAAGACTTATCAAGGAAGGCGACACCAAAGAAGGTGGATTCCAGTTATTGAGAGTTTACCGCGGATTACCGAAGAATAAGGCTTTAATCAAATTCCTGAGTGAGGAAGGTGTTAAGCAATTGCTTCAGAAGACCGAAAATTATTACATGCAGGACAACAACCGCGAAATGCCAAAGGTTGATGCCGAATTGTACTTTACGATCGAAGAAAAGAGCAACCAGATAGATCTTACCGATAAAGGAATTGAATTCCTTTCTGGTAAAGATGATCCTGATTTCTTCGTAATGCCTGAAATCGGCATGGAAATTTCCAAGATCGAAAAAGAAGGTCTTCCTGCGGAAGAAGAAGCAGAAAAGAAGGAAGAACTTTTTAGAGAATATAGTGTAAAGAGTGAACGAATTCATACGCTAAGACAGTTATTGAAATCTTATACTCTTTTCGAAAAGGATACCGAATATGTTGTGATCGACAATAAAGTGAAAATTGTTGATGAGCAAACCGGTCGTATCATGGAAGGTCGTCGTTATAGCGATGGATTACACCAGGCGATCGAGGCGAAGGAGAATGTGAAGATCGAAGATGCCACCCAGACTTTTGCTACGGTAACCCTTCAGAACTATTTCAGAATGTACCGTAAACTATCGGGTATGACCGGTACTGCGGTAACCGAGGCAGGTGAATTCTGGGAGATCTACGAATTGGATGTGGTAGAAATTCCTACCAACAGACCAATCGCCAGAAACGATAAAGAAGATTTGGTCTATAAGACCAAAAGAGAGAAATATAACGCGGTAATAGACCATGTGACCGATCTTTCCAATGCTGGAAGACCAGTGCTTATTGGTACAACTTCGGTAGAGATCTCAGAATTACTGAGTCGTATGCTGAAATTGAGAAATGTACCGCATAACGTTCTTAACGCGAAACTGCACAAAAAAGAGGCTGACATCGTTGCCGAAGCCGGTAAATCTGGAATCGTGACCATCGCCACCAACATGGCAGGTCGTGGTACCGATATTAAGCTTAGTAAAGAAGTAAAAGACGCGGGTGGTCTGGCCATCGTGGGTACAGAACGTCATGACTCCAGACGTGTAGACCGACAGTTAAGAGGTCGTGCTGGTCGTCAGGGTGATCCGGGAAGCTCACAGTTCTATGTGTCTTTAGAGGACAACCTGATGCGTTTATTCGGTTCTGAGAGGATCGCAAAACTTATGGACCGTATGGGTCTGGAAGAAGGTGAAGTAATTCAGCATTCCATGATCTCCAAGTCTATTGAAAGAGCACAGAAGAAGGTTGAAGAAAATAACTTTGGGGTACGTAAGAGACTTCTGGAGTATGATGATGTAATGAACGCCCAGCGTGAGGTGATCTATAAGCGTCGTTACCATGCTTTATTTGGTGAAAGACTGCGTGTTGATCTTGCCAATATGATCTTTGATATTTCTGAATCTATTGCAGAAACCAATAAAGCTGCAGATGACTTCAAGAATTTTGAATTCGAACTTATCAGGAATTTCTCAATGAGCTCTCCTGTTACCGAGGAAGAATTCAAAAAAATAAATACTCAGAAGCTTTCCGGTGAGGTTTACAAGGCAGCATATAAGCATTATGACGATAAAATGGCTCATAACGCGGAACGTGCCTTCCCTGTGATCAAGCAGGTTCATGAAGACGAAAGAAATAATTTCGAAAGAATTTCAGTTCCTTTTACCGATGGCAGCAAGACCTTGCAGGTTGTCACCAACCTCCAAAAAGCGTATGAAACCGAAGGTAAACAGCTGATCAAGGATTTCGAAAAGAATATTACCCTTGCAATTATTGACGATGCCTGGAAAACTCACCTGCGTAAGATGGATGAGTTAAAACAGAGTGTTCAGTTAGCCGTGCACGAGCAGAAAGATCCATTATTGATCTATAAGTTCGAGGCTTTTGAACTATTCAAGGCCATGCTTGATAATGTGAATCGCGATGTGATGTCTTTCCTTTTCAAAGGGGAAATTCCTTCCACCGGGGCACCGAACATTCACGAAGCACGTCAAACCAAGCAGAAGGAAAAGATCGAGACCAAGAAAGAGGATATTCCTAATCTTGACGAAAGAGCTGCCCAGAGCAGAGCAGCAGGAAACACTCAGCGTCAACAGCCTGAAGTAACCGAAACCATCGTTAGAGTCCGGCCAAAAATTGGTAGAAACGACACGGTTACTGTCAAGAAGGTGATGAGTGGAGAAACTAAATACATGAAATTCAAGCAGGCTATTCCTTTACTGGACAAAGGTGACTGGGTGCTTGTAGATGAATAGATCTTAATCGTTAGATTAAATTAAAAATCCTGAAGTAATCTACTTCAGGATTTTTTTATTTGTAGTGGTTGATAAAGTTTTTTACTAATTTTAATTCTACAACCAATCAAACAGACCAATGAAAAAGTTCGCAATTGAAATTAAGTGGGGTATTATTTTTAGTCTTATCTCACTAGCCTGGATGTTCCTTGAAAAAGGCCTCGGCTGGCATGATGAAAATATCTCGCAACACGCGATCTACACGAATTTCTTCGCTATTATCGCCATCGTCCTTTACATACTGGCCCTACTAGATAAAAAAAAGAATTTTTATAATGGCAACTTGACCTGGAGCCAGGGGTTTATTTCAGGGATTGTAATTAGTGTCGTAGTAGCCATACTATCACCTATTGCACAATACATCACCCATCAATTCATCACGCCAGATTATTTTAATAATATTATAGCATACTCGGTTGAAAGCGGCGCGATGACCAGGGAAGCTGCAGAAGGTTATTTCAATCTTACCTCTTATATCATACAGTCTTTCTTCTTTGCCTTAGTCGTGGGGGTAGTTACCTCTGCGATCGTTGCTTATTTTGTGAAGACTAAAAAAGATAGCCAGGAATAAGAAAGAGATTCCTCCTGCGTCGGAATGACAACATTCACAAATAAAATTAAAATGTCATTCAGAGCGAAACGTAGTGAAGGGAAGAATCTATATGAAGAGACTTCCTTAAGATGAGATTCCTCCTGCGTCGGAATGACAGTATCTAGAAATAAAAATCAAATGTCATTTAGAGCGAAACGAAGTGAAGCGAAGAATCTCAATTTAATTTCTCTTATATTGATATGTTGAAAACTTTAGGCACTCATAATTATTACGTATATATTTTAACAAATAAAACGAAAACCGTTCTTTATACAGGTGTTACTAATAATTTGAAAGATCGTCTATTTCAGCATAAAAATCCAGAAGCAAACTCCAAGGCTTTTACTGCTAAATATAAATGTTTTCATCTCATTTATTATGAACATTTCCTTGAAGTAGAAACTGCGATAAATCGTGAAAAAGTTATAAAGGGTTGGTCCCGAAAAAAGAAAGACGATTTAATTTCGAGTTTCAATCCAACCTGGAAGTTTCTAAACCATAGTATTTGAGATTCCTCCTGCGTCGGAATGACAACATTCATAAATAAAAATCAAATGTCATTCAGAGCGTAACAAAGTGAAGCGAAGAATCTATATTAAAAGAAATCTCTACACTTAGAGATTCCTCCTGCGTCGGAATGACAACATTCACAAAAATAATCAAATGTCATTCAGAGCGTAACAAAGTGAAGCGAAGAATCTTTATTGAATGGATTCCC
>JBFIMP010000112.1:0-8429 GCA_041611635.1 Christiangramia sp. | reverse complement strand
TATCAATCATTCATCAAAAAACGAATTCTTATGTTAAACAAAAAATCATCATCCCAAAGTCCAGCATGGAAATTAAGCCTGATAATGCCAATAATTCTAGCTTTCATGCTGCTTTTTAATGTAAAGACCGAAGCTCAGGTAATCGATTCAGAAAAAAAATCCAGCGTGGTTATTGAAAGTGGAAAAGCATTGACCATTAGTGCTGAAACTTCAGTGGAAATGCTTAAAAAATTAGAAGATTTTTTTAACGCTGATGGCATTATTCTGAAATTCATGAACCTTAAATATGATTCGGGAAAAATTATTAGTATCAATTCTGAGATGACAGATCCGGTTAAAGGTATTACCACTACTTATAATCAGTCACGGAGTACAGGAATTAAACCATTTAAGGTCTCTGTAAATAAAGACGGAAGTATGGGGTATGAAACTCTGGAAAATGCTGAAAATTTCACCGTGGACACCCATAATAAATTTAAGGAATTAGGAGAGAATCCATTGTTTATGATCAACGGGAAACCTGTAAAACCTAATTATCTAAAAGGTAAATATATCAAGATCGAGGGTAGCATTGAAGTAAAAACCGGAGTGAACGCCACATCTTCATTTGGTTTAAGCGGCAAAGATGGTGCAGTAATTATTAGTGATGCTGAAATCCTGAATGAATTTACAGATGACAGCTCATTCAAAGGTGATCCCGGTTTTAGTCAAAAATATATAATGTTTAATGAGCAAGGAAAACCTTTTCCTATGAAATTAGAAACTAGGATCAATCCACCTAAGAATTTTGAATCAGAGAATAAAGAAACCGACATTAAAGTGACCGGAGTTGAATTTTCAACCGAAGATGAAGACGAAATAAGGGAAACACTTTCTTCAGACGATATTATTGGTGGGACCGTAGTTGGCTATCAATATGTTGAGGAACCAAAAAATCACCTATCTGGCTCAAATCAGCTAAACAATGAAATAAATCCTAGTGAAATATTTATAAAACAGGCTAAGCCCCTGGTAATTTTAAATGGAATAATTCAGGACGAAGATTACGACTATAATGTCCTTGATCCAAAGAATATCGCCAATATTAAGATCATTAAAGGCACGGGAGCTATTGAAAAATATGGAAAAAAAGCAATTGAGGGTGTTGTTGAAGTAACCACTAAAGATTTTGAAAATACTTCAACCGAATCTGTAAATGTAAATTTGCATGTGATTCATAAAGATCAAAATAACAGTAGCCTCGAAAATCTTAGAAAGATGATCAAGGAAGATGTTAATATTGAAACGGAGTTTTCTAATATAAAAAGGAATGCTTCAGGAATTATTACATCCATTAAGATAAAAGCAGAAACAACCTCAGGTAAAAAAGCCAGCGCAAGCTTTAGTAATTCAAAGGGAATTCCTTTATTCATTATTGGCCTAGATAAGAAAGGTCAACTTATAATCTCTAGTAATTACAAAACTTTTTGAAAATTAAATTTGGTTTGATATTATTTTTAAAGCCGCTCCTGTAGCGGCTTTAATATTTCTAAAAACCAAATATTCGTATCTTTATGTTCTAACCAATCCAAAAAATGAAAAAAAAGTTCTTTAAAATCTTATCGGAATTCAACAAAAAATTTCTGCCGAGTTATTCCAAAAAAGGCCTCGACCTTCAAAAAGCAAGTAAGGTGCAAATGGCTATTATTGGCTGGAAACTCTGGGTCACCAAAAACTCTTTGAATTAAGAATACTTGATCAAAGAAGAGATCCCATAATCCCTGATCCTTTCAGCACCTTGTAAAAACTCCAGTTCAACCAGGAAGTTACATTGAACGATCTCTCCTCCACACTTTTCTATCAGCTTACAGGTTGCCGCGGCGGTTCCTCCCGTTGCAAGCACATCGTCATGCAATAAGACTTTTTCTCCCTTTTTTATAGCATCTTCATGAATCTCCAGGGTATCGCTACCGTATTCAAGATCATAATTTTCTGTATGTGTTCTATGCGGAAGTTTACCCGGTTTCCTTACTGGTATAAAACCGGCATTCAATTTTTCAGCCAGAAGGGTAGCGAAGAAAAATCCGCGTGATTCTATGCCTACCACCTTATCAATATTGGTATGAGGTAAATTCTGCATAAAGAGATTCACCGCAAGCCTCATGGCTTCGGGATCCAGCAATAGCGGAGTGATATCTTTATAACTCACCCCTTTTTTAGGGAAATCGGGGATATTTCTAACGTAAGATTCTAATTTCATTATGTAGTATTAAACGGTAACCGCATGGTTCAGATAATTCCTGAACGGTAGCATCTCCTTATATATATTTATTAATTTATTCTGAAAATCATCCTGCATGATCTCCTTTTGAGTCAGGTTATGCAGAACCACAAAGCTCTTGTTTCTAAGTAAATCTATATGCTCATGATCCTGTGAATATCCCTTTGGCGAGGTCTTCAGTTTTTCTTCCTCCATGAGTCCGCCAAATGTATCAATAAACGATTTCTTATTAAGGATCTTTTTGAATTCCTCTCCGTTATAATCTATGGCTGCCCTTATACTATCCAGCTTTTTTTTTCTCTGGCTTGTAAAAACCTCCGGCAACAAAACTTTCATTGATGCCTATATGAATATAAAAATCACCTTTCCCCTTTTCCTTATCCAGCCCTGCTCCAAAATGATCTTTATAAACAGGTTTATTTGGATGAAAAAGCAAATTATTATTGATCCTGTTAATAGCCTGCTTCCCTGTAGTGGGTGAATATTCCGGGTCTATCTGCCCAAGTTTTATATCCATTTGATTCAACCATTCAATATAAAAATCGCGTACCTCATGATATTCCTTGCGATGTTCATCCATCCACTCCTTATTATTGTTCCGGTTTAGGTCTCTCAGGAATTCGAATAGTTTATAAAAGCTCATTTTTGTTTTAAAGATATTAAACTGAAACCGAACCTAAAAAAAAGGAAATCCCTGATTAATTTCTGAATCGCAGACATAACTAAGCAGACAACAAAATAAAGCTGACAATCAATGGATTGTATCCATTTTCCTCCAGATAGAGTCAATAAAAAAGAAGAAATTATATTAATTTTAAAATACCTAATCAATAAATCAACCAGTATGGACTACCAAAAACTGGGGGAGGATATCTATATCCCCAAACGAAATACCTCAGCGCTCAAAGATTCTGAAAATATCAAATTTCATTATTACCTGGATAGCCGATGTAATGGCCAATGGATAGATCTTGATGTCACCAGTAAGCTTTTTGACCATGAAAAATTATATGTAAGAAAATCATGTTACCGGGTAAAACTGGGGCAGATAGAAAATTGCGTAAAGGCAAATATCATAGACCATATGAAAAGCCTTGGCTTACCCTCCAAAGGTATTCCGAAAGCCCTTTATAGCAGATCCACAACTAATCAATCTTTAAGAACAAAGACGAATATAACCTTTAGTGATTAGTTGATCTGATCCTTCAGAGTAAAAACCCTGCCAAAAATGGCGGGGTTTTTATTTTTCTTGAAACAATGCCCTACTAATTAACCATAAAAAATTACAAATACCTGATATTGGAAGTTTTAAATAGCGAAATAAAAAATAAATAACTGAAAAATTTAATGTTGAAAACAATTTAGAAACACTATTTTTGCCAAAATTTTAGAATAATTTAACACAACACAATTACTCATGAAAAGACTACTTTTGCTATGCATCGTAGCATTATTTTCGAATCTTTCAGCAATGGCGCAGGTTACTACGGCTGAAATTAGCGGAGAGGTATTTTACGAAGAAAACACACCTCTTCCCGGAGCTAATGTTACGGCAGTGCACACCCCTACCGGAACCACTTATGGTGCCGTTACTAATTTTGATGGTGGTTTTAATCTCCTTAACCTTAGAGTTGGAGGCCCCTACAAGATCTCTGTAAGTTATGTTGGATTCAAGACATCTGTTCTTGAAGGAATTAATCTTAATCTTGGACAAACCTACAATGTAGAGATCGAAATGGTATCTGATGCTACCCAGCTTGAAGCTGTGGTAATTAATGCTACAAGAAACCAGATTATAAACAGTGATCGTACGGGCGCTGAAACCAATATTGGAAGCAGAGAGCTAAAATCTTTGCCAACAATTTCCAGATCTGCTTCAGATTTTTACCGATTAGAACCTACTGCATCCAGCAATGGTTCATTTGGAGGTAGAAACGACCAGTTTAACAACTTCAGCCTTGATGGATCCATCTTCAATAACCCATTTGGACTTGATGCAGCGACTCCCGGAGGACAAACCAATGCACAACCTATTTCTCTTGATGCAATAGATCAAATACAGGTTTCTACAGCTCCTTACGATGTAACTCAGGCTGGTTTTACCGGTGCATCTGTAAACGCTGTTACTAAAAGTGGTACTAACGAATTGAAAGGAACTGTTTATGGATTCTACCGTAATGAAGACATGACCGGGGATAAAGTTGGTGGCGATGATATCATCGTACCAGACCTTAAACAGGCTCAGTATGGATTTAGTATTGGTGCCCCGATCATAAAGGACAAACTTTTCATTTTCGCCAACTTCGAAAAAGATGATCGTGAAGACCTTGGTTCAAACTTCCTTGCGAGCAGACCAGGTTTAACCGGGTCTAATATTTCCAGAGTAACTGCTGAAGACCTTGAATATGTTTCCGGCGAGCTTGCTTCTCTAGGATATGAAACCGGAGCTTATGAAAATTATACTCATGAGACTGCCTCTACTAAAGGTATTTTGAAGCTTGACTGGAACATCAACCAAAAACACCGTCTTGCTTTTATCTATAACTTCCTGGATGCATCGAGAGATCTTCCGGCTAACCCGGAAGCAATTGGAAGAAGAGGGCCAGACCTTACTACCCTTCAATTTAGAAATTCTGGTTACCAGATCAACAATAAGATCGATTCATGGTTAGTGGAACTAAACTCGAATTTCGGAAATAATATTTCGAACAAATTCCAGGCTGGTTACACCTTTTTTGACGACAGTCGTGATCCATTCTCTGCTCCTGCTCCGGCAATAAGCATCCAGAAAGATGGAGTGCGTTATATCGTGGCTGGTCATGAGCCTTTTTCTATAAACAACAGATTGGAACAAAACGTTTACCAGATCACCAACAACCTTAATGTAGTTTCTGGAAACCATACTTTTACTTTTGGTGGAAGTTTCGAAAGATTCGATTTTGATAACTCTTTCAACCTTGGAGCTTATACTTACTTTAATGAAAATGGCGGTGTTGGAGTTTTCGCCCCAGATTTTGCGAGTGTAAGAACCAATCCAGATAATCCAGGAACTAGCTTCCAGGAAGCCATTGAGAACGGTTTAATTGGAGCAGCTTTAGATAATGCTCAAAATGTTTTTGAGTCCAACAATGCTAATAATAGCTGGGCTTTAGCTGAAACAAACGTTGGTCAGCTTGCTTTTTACGCCCAGGATAGATGGAAAATCACAGATGATTTTACCTTCACTTACGGTCTTAGAGTAGACAAGCCATTATATTTTGATACAAAGGACAAGATCCAGGAAAACATAGATCGCCTTGCCGGTGGAACTTTCCCTGATGGTGATTACCAGCCAGAGATCACTTATTTTAACGAAAATGGAGATCCTGTAAAACTTAATAGTTTAGAACTTCCTTCAAACGATCTTCTTTGGTCTCCAAGACTTGGATTCAACTGGGACGTGATGGGAGATAACCAGCTACAGCTTCGTGGTGGAACAGGAATCTTTACAGGTAGACTTCCATTTGTATGGATAGGTAACCAGGTTGCGAATCCTGCATTCTATTTCTACCAGACGACAGCGCCAGATTTCCAATTTCCACAGGTATGGAGAAACAGTTTAGGTGCAGATTACAGATTTGAAAATGGTCTTGTAGCTACTACAGATATTATCTACACCAAGGACCTTAATGCTCAAATGGTAAGAAATTATGGTCTTTCAAGACCTTCGGGTACTTTGAACGGGGTAGATAACCGCCCTATTTATTTAAACAGCGATAAGGCAGTGAACGAATTTGGAGGTCCTAATAATGCTTATGTATTTACTAATACAGATGTGGGATATTCTTTCAACTGGTCTGTGAAACTAGCTAAAAGCTTCGAAAAAGATTTTTATGCAAGTATCGCTTATAACTATTTGAAGGCTGAAGATGCTAGTTCTCTGGATGCAGAGATCTCTAGTGATGCCTACGACAGGAATCCTGCATTAGGAAATGTGAACGCGGCTGTTGAAAGCGCCTCAAGATACGGAGACAAACATAGAATCGTAGGACAGCTAAACAAAGAGTTCAATTACGGTAAAAATGACCAGTGGAGAACCTCTATTGGTGCTTTCTATGAATATGCACAGGGAGGAAGATTTTCTTACACTTACTCAGGTGATATAAACAATGATGGTTCTGTATTAAACGATCTTATTTATATCCCTACTAATTCTGAGCTTCAGCAATATACCTTTACCGGTACTATGGAAGAGCAGGAAGCCCAAAGACAGGCCTTCGAGCAATTTATCCAACAAGATGACTACCTAAGTGAAAATCGTGGAGAATATGCTGAAAAGTATGGTATTCTTAGCCCATGGAGAGGTCGCTGGGATGTTAAATTCCTTCAGGATTATAAGTTAAAAGTTGGTGAGAAAACCAATACTATCCAGTTTAGCCTTGATATCCTTAACTTCGGAAATCTATTGAATTCAGATTGGGGTGTAATTCAGATCCCGGTGAACGATCAGCCAATTGGAGTTAGTGTTGGGGAAGACAACACTCCGGTTTACACCTTTGGAAACCAAAGCAGAACATTTGCTAATGACTTTAGTCTGCAATCAAGATGGCAGGCACAGGTAGGATTACGTTATATCTTCTAGAGTAACATTAACCTGATATATTGAAAAAGCAGCCTTAGAAATAAGGCTGCTTTTTTATTGAAATTATCTCAAAACACTGCACAGGATTATTATATGATCTTTTATATATTTATTAAGTTTCTAAACTTAGCATATGAACAGATGGTCTGGACAGATTGATAAGGTAACCGAGGATTTCCTTAATTCCTTTAACTATCTCACCGAAGAGGAACTGAACTGGAAACCCGCTGCAGGAACCTGGAGCATTGCTGAAAACATGGATCACCTTATCCAGGTAAACAAAAGCTATTTTCCTATCCTGGATAAATTAATAAAAGGGAATTATAGTTTACCCTTTATTGCAAGGTTTGGATTCGTAGTTAGATTTTTTGGGGATCTGATTCTAAAATCGGCACAACCAGATCGCAAGAAAAAGATAAAGACCTTCCCGCTTTGGGAACCTAAAAAACATCATTTTAGCCGGAAAATTTTAAATTGTTTCGAAGAACACCAGAAACAGCTAAAGGCAGAAATACTAAAGGTAGATGATAAAATAAAAGAGAATGCCGTAATTTCTTCACCCATAAACAAGAATATAGTTTACAAATTAGAAACCGCTTTCGATATTATTGTGAACCACGAGAAAAGACATTACGAGCAGGCTACTGAGATTCACCAATTATTGAAAGATCAAAAAAACAAACCATCATGAATAGATTGCTTTTATCCCTTTGTATTGCCTTGCTGGGTCTCTCGGTCACAGCTCAGCAAAGCCCGGAAGAAAGACTCGAAAATTTGAACATAGAACTTGGTGAGGTTACCACACCGGTCGCCAATTATGTGAATTGGCGCCGGGTTGGCAATTTGCTTTTCCTGGCTGGCAAGGGCAGCGATATTAAAGGTAAACTAGGCCAGGATCTTAGCATAGAAGAAGGTTATACTGCCGCAAGACAA
The DNA here is from genome assembly GCA_041611635.1 of Christiangramia sp. GTDB lineage: Bacteria > Bacteroidota > Bacteroidia > Flavobacteriales > Flavobacteriaceae > Christiangramia. The sequence goes on along the minus strand of JBFIMP010000112.1, from coordinate 615 downwards.
ACCGGTATAGAAATACTTTCCGCTTTGAAAGCCGCTTGTGGTGATCTAAGCAAAATCAAACAGTTCGTGAAAGTGCATGGCATGGTAAATTCTGCACCCGATTTTTACGACCAGCCCAAAGTCATCAATGGTTTTTCAGATCTTATGGTCGAGGTATTTGGTGAAAAAGGAAAACATGCCCGGGCGGCAGTGGGGCACTGCTCTCTGCCTTCGAATATAGCCGTAGAAATTGAAGTTATTGTAGAACTTGAATAATTATCTAGAGCTCTACATTTCTAAAGAATAATAAGTCTTCTGGAACTCATAAACTTATACTAAACTCTTGGGTTTTGTTTAAGTCTAGACATACATTGCACTGGATTTTTATGCCGCTATAAATATGTGCTTAGTTTATAATATCGCCTATACTCATTAATAATTCAAAAGCTCCCTGTTCACTATTATCCTGAATTAATCGATTATGCTATCCGCTTCAGACTTTAAACAAAATTCAAATCTACAAGGTCTTCATTTTAATATTGAGAACACCCTGGAAGACCTGCCAGTTCCTGTTCTTATTTGCGATAAAAAAGGTGACATTATATTTTATAACAAAGTCTTCAATGAGGTAAGCTA
>JBFIMP010000111.1:0-8478 GCA_041611635.1 Christiangramia sp. | reverse complement strand
AGAGGATGCCAAGGAAGATGCTAAACCGGAGACCAAGACCGTTGATAATATCATCAACAACCCGGAACCGGCGTGGACCAAGCAGCCTACAGATCTTGAAGAAAAAGATTATAATGAGTTCTATCGAGAATTGTATCCTATGCAATTCGAGGAGCCATTATTCCATATACACTTAAATGTAGATTATCCTTTCAACCTTACGGGAATTCTTTATTTCCCAAGAATGGCCCAGGATATGAACATTCAGAAAGATAAAATTCAGCTTTATCAAAACCAGGTTTTTGTAACCGATAATGTTGAAGGTATAGTACCTGAATTCCTTACTATGTTAAGAGGGGTGATAGATTCACCAGATATTCCGCTTAACGTTTCCAGATCTTACCTGCAGGCAGATGGTGCCGTGAAAAAGATCTCTAGCTATATCACCAGAAAAGTGGCAGATAAGCTGAAGAGTCTTTTCAATAATAACAGGGAAGATTTTGAGAAAAAATGGAACGATATTAAGATCGTTATAGAATATGGTATGCTTACCGAAGATAAGTTCTTCGAGAAAGCAGACAAATTCGCTCTATATCCAACTACAGCCGGTGAATATTATACCTTTACTGAGCTGGAAGAGAAGATCAAGGAGAACCAGACCGATAAGGATGGTAACATGGTGGTTCTTTATGCTTCCAATGAAAATGAGCAGCACAGTTATATTGAAGCTGCAAAGGATAAAGGATATAAAGTCTTGTTACTGGACTCTCCAATTGTTTCTCACCTGCTACAAAAACTGGAAACTTCAAAAGAGAAGATCTCTTTTGTGCGTGTAGATTCAGATCATGTAGATAACCTTATCAAAAAAGACGACGATAAGATCTCTAAACTTTCTGATGAAGAAAAAGAGAAGCTGAAAAGTGATTTTGAAAAAGTGATCCCTTCTGAAAAATATACGATCCAGATGGAAGCTATGGATAGCAATGCTGCCCCACTCATCATCACTCAGCCTGAATTTATGCGAAGAATGAAGGAAATGCAGCAAACCGGTGGTGGCGGAATGTTTGGAATGGGTAATATGCCAGAGATGTATAACCTGGTTGTGAATACTAACCACGAGCTCATTGACACAATTCTTAATACCAAAACAGAGAAAAAACAGCAACGTCTAATTAAGCAATCATTAGATCTGGCTCGACTTTCTCAAAATCTCCTTAAAGGTGAAGAATTAACAAACTTCATCAAGAGAAGTTTTGAAATGGTAAAATAAGCTCTATATAGATCTTATCATAAACCGCTTTCCTAATGGAAAGCGGTTTTTTATTTCTAATCGTTTTTCTTTCGTATTTTTAACCAAAAATGTTCCCTGATGAAAAAAATAAGCCTTCTTCTCGCATTCCTTTTGATTGTAGCCTGTAAACAAAATAAATTTGACGAAAATATACCTGTAGAACCAGATAATGGAATTGGAGACGGAGCAACGCCACCAAAAGTTTTTTCCTTTTCAGAAAATATAGAAGAAGCCCATAACAAGGCTGCTTTTATGACCCGCGAAGCGATCTCGTTTGACATTAAGCTCAAATTTGGCGGCAACACCAGGCTAGATGGCACTGTTAGCATGACTACCAATTCTTCTAAGGTTAGGTTAGATAAATCCAATGGTACATCTATCATTTATGACGGAGAAGAAGTTTATATTACTCCAGATACGGCAAAGGCAGAAGGCGCCAGATTCGATGTATTCACCTGGCAATATTTTTTCGCGATGCCATTCAAGCTCACAGATCCGGGTACGGTTTGGGAAACACAGGAAAATCGTGTATTAGACAGCCTGCAGTATAAAACCGCAAAACTTAGTTTTGAATCAAATGTAGGTGATTCGCCAGATGACTGGTATATCGTGTATAAAGATCCAGAAACCAACAGATTAAAAGCGGCCGCCTATATCGTGACCTTTAGCAAGGATCAAGAGCAGGCAGAAGAAAACCCGCACGCTATAGTTTACTCAAATTACAAAAACTATGAGAACGTAGACCTTGCAACCCAATGGAGTTTCCATAACTGGAATAACGATACAGGATTTGGAGAAAAACTGGGGGAGGCCACACTTTCTAACTTTAACTTTTTCGAACCTGCAGAAGACTTTTTTGAAGCTCCTGAATCTGCGAAACCGGTAAAGAAATAAGCGAGTTAGACCTCTTCAGTAAGTTTATTGATGTTTAGGTTTTTATAGACGATTTGGTAAAATTGCTGGACATCATAAGGTTTAATGATGATCCCGCTCATTCCGGCAGACTTAATATCTTCCCTTATTTCTTCCACCTCAACTGCAGTTAAGGCAAGAATAGGGATATCACGATTAAATTTTCTAATTTCTACTGAGGCTTCTAAACCAGAAATTCCGGGCATATTTACATCCATTAAAACGAGGTCATATTTCTCATTATTCACCATTTCGATCGCCTGGTGACCATTTTCTGCAACATCACATTCAAAATCCTTCTTTTCCAGGATCCTTTTGGTTACTACCTGGTTAATTCGGTTATCATCAACAATGAGGATCTTCTTTTTACCGGAATGAATAATAGTTTCTGAAGGCTCTATCTCCTCTAATATTTCTTTTTTAGAATTATCAATTTTGAAAGTTATATAAAAACTAAAGGCAGATCCTTCCCCTTCCTTACTTTCGAGCTTGATCTTGGCGTTGAAAAGTTTCAACAATCTTTTCACAATTGGCAGCCCAAGACCCGTCCCCTGGTAATTATAGTTCGAGTTATTAAGTTGAGAGAATTCTTCGAAGATGACCTTTTTCTTACTTTCTGGAATTCCCGGACCATCATCCTTAATTTCGAAATAGATCTTAGACCGGTCTTGCAATGAATCGGTTTGCTTCGCTTGGATATATATATTACCTCTTTCTGTAAATTTCGTAGCATTACCTACAAGATTCATGAGAATTTGAGATAATCTTATCGAGTCTCCAATAAGAAATTTTGGTATATCCTTATCTATATCCAGATGAATCTTATTCTTGTTCTGCACCCTGGTAAACTCGAAGCTGTTCACGATACTGTTCATGAGGTCCCTCAGGCTGAAAGACACATTTTCCAGTTTTACCTCATTAGACTCCATTTTATTCATTTGGAGTACATCGTTAATTAGTGCCAGTAAATAATCTGCTGAGAACTTTAAGGACTTAAGGTCTGTTTTATGCTTGTCAAGGCTCTTGTCTTCAAGTAATAGAGACGTTAGACCTACTACTCCGTATAATGGAGTCCTTATCTCATGACTAACGGTACTAAAGAACCTGGTCTTCAGCAGGGATAGCCTCTCTGCCTCGACCTTGGCATCCCTGTACTGAATATTTTTGTATTTTAACTTCTCTATTAGATTCTGCCTGTCTCGGTTCACTTTATAAAGGAAAACGAGAATAAAGATCATTCCTATAGAAGAAAAAACCATTACCACAACCTTCTCTTTAGACTTTTGAATAATATCATGTTGATATTTCTGCTCCTTCTCGGCAATAAGAAGATCTTTTTTGTACTGATTGAGTTTAAATCTCGCGTTGGCGATCTCCGTTTGTTTTAATTTTTCGCTCTCTAAGAACATCGATTTATAATTGATGAACTTTTGCTGAGCTTTGTAAGCAGATTCATAATCGCCCTGCCTAGCCAGCATTTTTGAATATTCATCATAAGCCTCGGCAGCTTCGAAGATCAAACTATCCTTTTCTGCTAACTCAATAGAGGTCTCAAAATAATACTTGGCGGTATCAAATTGTCTTTTATAAGAATAATACCTGCCATGGAGCATATATATTGGTGAGTAGAAATAAGCAATTTTTTTGAGGTATTCCGGTTCGGCCTGAACCAGGGAATCCATTAGTTCAAGGGATCCATATATATAAGGAAAAGCTTTTTCATACTGCCCTTCGTCAAGGTAAGTCCAGCCGATATTGGTCTTAGGAGCAATAAGTTCTACAGTAGCTCCAATTCTATTAGCAATATTTATTACTTTATTATAATATGCAATTCCTCTTTCCTGTGTTTCAGGAATCTCAGAATAAATATTTCCAAGGTTGTTATAAGAATGCATTAGAACAGTATCATTCTTACTTAACTTAGCATACTCCAGACCAAGTGTATAATTTTTCCGAGCACGGGCACTATCTTCTTGATCGGTATAGGCATGCCCTAAATAATTATAAGCCTTGGTTACATAATAAAAATTTTCCTGATCCTTAGCCATAAGCAAAAGGTCATGAGCTTGGTCTATAGCCTGATCATAATGATACTTACCCATCTGATCTGCAATAGTCTGTGATATAACCCTGAGCGAATCATCAGAAATTTTATCAGTGGATTGTGCCGCGGAATAATTCCAGAATAAAACACATGCTATAATGTAAAGAAAGTAGTTTTTCTTCAAAAGCTGGTTAGGTTAATAGTTAGATTTCGGGGTCTGAAATTACTCTAATTAAAGTATTTACGCAACATTTATTTGTAGGAGTAAAATTTTTAACAAATTTCTTTGAATGCTAATTTCTCTTATCTTCATCAAAAATTATTTTCATGACCTACCCCTGGCATCTCTATTTAATGGCAATTATGTATATCGTTGCAGGTATTTTTCACTTCATAAAACCTAAAATGTATATGAGAATCATGCCTCGATATCTCCCAGCCCATAAGGCTTTGGTGCTCCTTAGCGGACTGGCAGAGATCATCTTAGGCATTGGCCTGATGTTCCCATCGACTAAAGATTACGCGATCTATGGGATCATATTAATGTTGCTTATTTTCTTCCTGGTACACTTCTATATGTTATCCTCAGAGAAGGCAGGAGCAGGATTACCGAGATGGGCATTAGTCGCAAGAATTTTCTTACAATTTATTATTATCTGGTGGGCATGGTATTATTTAAGATTTTAGCACCTTTAAAACTATGAAAATCGATCTCCAAGACGCAGAGCTGGAATATTACCCGAATTTTCTTAATGAGAGTAAGGCAAACACATACTTAAAGCATCTTAAAAATCTCGACAATTGGAGACATGATAAAATAAAAATTTTTGGCAGGGAGATCTATCAACCAAGATTGACTGCTTTGTTTGGTGAATCTGGAAAATCATATACCTATTCAGGCCTGGAAATGAAGCCTGATCCCTTTACCAGGGAATTAGAGGAGATCAGGAAACATTGTGAGAAATACGCCGAAACCAGCTTCAATGTTTGCCTGGCAAATTATTACCGGGATGGCTCAGATAGTATGGGATGGCATTCTGATGACGAAAAGGAATTAGGGAAAAATCCGGTTATCGCTTCTGTAAGTTTAGGGGAAGAAAGAGTATTCCACCTAAAGCATAAAGAAGACGCAACGGCTAAGCATAAAATAAGGCTGCAACATGGCAGCCTTTTAATTATGAAGGGTGATACTCAGGAATTCTGGAAGCATCAGCTTCCAAAAACCAAAATGCTGGTTGGTTCCAGGATCAATCTTACTTTTAGAAAGATCTACTAAGACTCCTCCTCTTTCCCGGAGTAAATATCATTAAGGATTTTCGCCAGGCGTAATCCTCCTTTTTGTAATTGCGTTAATACCGTAGGCATATGCTCATACATATACGAATAACCTAACTTTTCACCATTTTCAATTCCTGAATAAAGATCTTCAGCCATTGCCCTGGATTCATAGACCCAATCCAATAACTTCCCTTTCTGAATGGATTTAATTTCAGACTTCGAAAGATCCCTGGTATTCATGGCCAGTTCTGTATAGCTCATCTGGTAAAAATTGATCATTTCACTGTCCCATACCCTGTGGATATTAGAACCCTCATTGAACCAGCGCACCTGGATATCATTTCCTCCTTTATCCTCGGCATGGCCGGTATGAAAAGGCTGATGAAGATCTCCTACAAAGTGAACCAGCATTTTAAGGTGAAATTCTTTTTTTTCTTCTGACGCACTATCATCTTTTAAAACTTCTACACATTTCCTGATAGCCTGCACCAGGTCACCTTTCTCACTAGCCTCCTCAACAATATACTCTTCAGCTTCTGGATCTATATTCACATAATGCCATGGACCATACTTTCTATAATCCGGATCACTTTTAATATCATCAGCGTAATTCGCTACAAATGCCAGACCGTATCCATCCAATAGGTCGTTAATAGCCTTTTTTGCCTTTTCAGTTAAATGACCTTCAGCTATTTCTGCTGTAGCCCTGTGACCTGTTTTACCCCAATCTCCTTCAGAAGCAAATCCAAAGCTTGAAGCAAATATAAAAGTGACTGCAAAAAGTATTCTTCTCATCTTTTTTATTATTTGCCGCAAATATAATCAAGACAAGAAAAAATAACTGTTAACAATACAAAAGATTACAATTTAAAATTATATATTTATGATATCATTTTAATATCATAACTAATTTCGATCATGACACAGGAAAAATCACTAAAGGCATTTAACGGCTACGTAATGTTATTTCTATTTCTAATACTCTTCTTTGGAAGTATTGCAGCTGTTCTTTCTACAGGCAACCCAACATGGGGCATTGCCTTTATCATCGCTATTTTGATTCTGCCAGGGCTTATCCTCGTAAATCCTAACGAGTCCCGTGTACTTTTGCTTTTTGGAGATTATAAAGGAACCGTAAAACAAAACGGATTATTCTGGGTAAACCCCTTCTATACCAAAAAGAAGATATCCCTTAGGGCAAGAAACTTTGATAGTGAGCGTCTTAAGGTGAACGATAAACTTGGGAACCCGGTAATGATTAGCACCATTCTGGTATGGAGGGTCGAGGATACCTTTAAAGCGTCTTTTGATGTTGATAATTTTGAGAATTTTGTGGTAGTACAAACCGATGCTGCAGTAAGAAAACTTGCCAGTTTGTATCCTTATGATAATTTTGCCGACGAAGGACTGGATGAGGATATCACCCTGAGATCAAGTGTAAATGAGGTAAGTGATGCCTTGGAAAAAGAGCTGGAAGAAAGGTTACACATTGCCGGCATTGAAGTCCTGGAAGCAAGGATCGGGTATCTGGCTTATGCTAATGAGATCGCCAGCGCCATGCTGAAAAGACAACAGGCTACGGCAATCGTTGCTGCAAGACATAAGATCGTTGAAGGTGCAGTAAGTATGGTAGAAATGGCTCTGGATGAATTAAGCAGAAAAGAAGTTGTAGAACTTGACGGGGAAAGAAGGGCAGCAATGGTTAGTAATCTTATGGTGGTTCTTTGCGGAGATAAAGATGCGACTCCTGTTGTAAATGCCGGAACCCTGAATCATTAGGAATGCGAATTTTTACGGAAGAACAGGCCTTCAGGCAATGGTGGTTCATCGCAATCCTCGCCCTTACCATGATAGGTTGTATTATTCCCATGGTAAAAGATTATCAATCACACGGAACAGCGACCGCGGAGTTTTTTGGCCTGGGTCTAGTATTATTGATCATCCTTCTATTCTGGGTTTTGAGATTACATACTAAGATCGATGCCAAGGGAATAAGCGCCAGGTTCGAACCATTTAGCTTTTTCAGAAAAGAATTTAAATGGAGTGAGATCAATGAGTGTTACGTCAGGAAATATTCTCCCTGGACAGAATATGGCGGTTGGGGAATTCGAGTATCCCGCAAGAAAAAAGCCTATAATGTATCAGGAAATATAGGCATACAGATTATTACAAAAGACAAAAAGAAATTCCTGATTGGAACCAATAAGCCTGAAGAAGCCAGGAAAGTGATCAGGCGATATCAGGAAAAATTAAACCGGAAATGAAAAAAAAATTAAAGATTATCCTGATCCTTCTTTTAGGCATATCCTTCGCCGGATCTGCCCAGGAGATAAAATATACCGAAGAGGAATTAAGTATTAACGAGTTGATCCCTGGAACCTTAACCAGGCCCTCAGATCAGAAGGCTAAAAGTCTGATCATTTTTATCCAGGGATCTGGCCCTACAGACCGGGATGGAAACCAAAATATGATGAAAAACGACGGGATGAAAAAATTGGCCCGTGAACTTGCAGTAAATGGTATCGCTTCTTTTAGATTTGACAAGAGGATCTTCAAAATGATGGAACTTAAAATGAAGATAGAGGGTCTCACGATTTCAGATATGGCTGGTGATGTGGTCGATATTCTTAATTATTTTAAAGCTAATGATGAATTTAAAAATTTCATCGTAGCCGGCCACAGCCAGGGATCGCTAATTGGTATCCTGGCTTCTAAGGAAAATGCAGATGCGTTCATTTCCCTTGCCGGTCCGGGGCAACCTATAGATGACATCATTGTAGAACAGTTTTCAAAAATGGCTCCTGAGCTGGGAGAAAATACCCGCAAGAAATTTGACGAACTCGATGAAAAAGGAACTACAGAAAATGATAATCCAATGCTCGCGTCTATTTTTGCACCATATGTACAGCCCTTTATTAAAAGCTGGATGCAATACGATCCTTCAGAAGAAATTAAAGATCTGGAAATTCCTATT
>JBFIMP010000110.1:0-8570 GCA_041611635.1 Christiangramia sp. | reverse complement strand
GCGATAGAATTCTCATCCAAAGCTCCGAAAATTATCCCTCTTTTACCTTTTAGCAGGTTATATGACATGTATTTTTTATTTTGTGGTTGTTAAGCCTGTAAATATAGCAAAGTTGTTTGAATTCAGTATTCAGTAATCAGTATTGAATATTTTGAAATTTAGTAAAGATTTTTAATCATACATTTTAATGCTGTCTTTGCAAGCGAAGTGAAACGCAGCTAAGTAATCTGATGATGGGAAAATAAAATAGAGACTGCGTCGCTGCACTGCGTTTCACTCGCAGTGACAATACACTCACAACTCAATACTAAATACTAGCATCTAGTTAAGCAACGCCTTGGCATGTGCCCTGGCCGAATCACTTTTGGTATTTCCGCCGAGCATGAGCGCAAGTTCTTCTATACGGTCATTTTCTTCCAACTCAACGATTTTGGTTTGAGTAGCGGTCTCATTGTCTTCTTTAAAGATTTTAAAATGCGTGGCACCTTTCCCGGCGATCTGCGGTAAATGCGTGATCGCGATCACCTGCATATTGCTCCCCATGTTTTTCAGAATCTCACCCATCTTTTTGGCGATTTCACCGGAAACGCCGGTATCGATCTCGTCAAAAATGATTGTAGGCAAATTACTTTGAGCGGCCAGGATACTTTTTACCGCGAGCATGATACGGGATAACTCACCTCCAGATGCCGCTTTTTTAATCTCCTTAAAACTTCCGCCTTTATTGGCTGCCAGGTACCACTCCAGTTTATCAAGACCATTAGCTAGAAATTCCTCGCCCCTTTCCAGCTCTATATTAAGCCTGGCGTTAGGCATTCCCAGATCCTTCAGTATACCCTCGGTTTGCTCGATAAAAGCGGGAATGATCTTTTCCCGGTTCTCATGTAATTTCGTAGCGGTCTTTTTCAGTTGAATTTCCTGATCTTTAATTGCAGCCTGAACTTCATTCAGGGCAGATTCAGCATTTTCAGTAACCGAAACTTTTTCCTGGAGCTCCCGCATAATAGAAAGTAATTCTTCTATATTTTCAGCATTGTGCTTCTTCTGGAGATTATAAATGACCTGCAGCTTTTGGTTCACCACCTCAAGCTCTTCAGGATTCGCTTCGATTCTATCCAGAGCATCGGTCATTTCAGCCTCCAAATCATCAAGTTCGATGATGACACTTTGAACCCGCTCATGGAAATTCTCATAATTTGCTGAAAACTGGGCAATTCTGGAAAGGCTCGCCCTTACAGATTTTAAGCTATCCAGGCTACCAATCTCCTCCTGTTGCAGCATATTAACCGCTGAACTTAAATTTTCAGTAAGTTCCTCGACGTTGTTCAGCTCTTCGTAGCGCTCTTCAAGCTCCTCCAGCATTCCTTCTTTCAAATTCGCTTCTTCCAGTTCATTTAGAAGAAAAATATTATAGTCATATTCCTTGGCTGCCTGAGATTGTTGCGCTTTTAATTCTTCAAAACGATTCAGAAGAACTTTATACTCTTTTAGCTCCTTCTTATACTCCAGGATCATCCCTTCGTTTTTAGCGATCGTATCGATCACACTAAACTGGTACTCGGCATTTCCAAGGCTTAAGGTCTCATGCTGGCTATGGATATCTATAAGATAATTTCCAAGCTTCTGGAGCGCGGTTATCTTAACCGGGGTATCATTGATAAAAGCCCTTGATTTACCAGATGGCAGGATCTCCCTTCTAATTATGCTTTGTTTTTCATAATCCAGGTCTTCCTTTTTAAAGAAATTTTCCAGTTTATAATTTGAGATCCCAAAGGTTCCTTCTATTACACACTTCTTCTCGGTGTTTCGAATGGAACTAAAATCTGCCCGGTCACCAAGCAAAAGCCCCAAGGCACCAAGCATGATAGATTTCCCCGCACCGGTCTCACCCGTGATAATGGTAAAACCTGGCTGAAGACCAATATTGATATCTTCAATTAAGGCGTAATTTTTTATAGAAAGAGATGTAAGCAAATTGGTTAAAATTTGTGCTAAATATACGGGAGAAAAAAATTGAAATCAACCAAAAAGGCTATCGAATGTTTCGCCAGTTTCTGGCATACCTGGGCGCAATATTATTAAGGGTTTCAATAAGTTGAGCACTATTGTCATATGCAGGCCCTCCAGAATACACCGAGGTGATCTCATCTGCCTTTGAATCGAAGAAAGTTCTTAAGAGCAATGAATTATTTCGCCTGTTATTCATAACCTCCAGTTTTTCCATGGCTTTGGCGATCGCAGCCTTAGCCTTTGGAAGATCTTCATGCATCACATCCAAACCTAACCGGTGGTATTCATAAAGGGCAGTTCTGTACTCTGCATAGGTATTGGCTAAAATATCTGCATTTAACCTGAATCTTGATCGCTGCCCGTCTGAACCTTTCCATCCCCTCGAATTTCCCTGCTGGGCACTGGTTACAATTCGGTTAGCCTCTTCGTAATAGGGTGTTCCGCCTTCAGGAGCGAAAGTATCGGCATCTAACCCCATAATAGTATAGACATAAAACGAAACTACAGACACCAGATTAGAGGTATAGGTATTCTCACTATAGTTAAGCGGCTGATATTCCCGGTAATTGAACGCTAATTGCTCGTCATTGAAATTAAACACAGGAGTGATCATGGAAGATCCATACACCGGCCTGGAGGACTGCACCTGTATCGTCCCGTTAAAACTTTCTCCTTCAAAACTGGTAATAGTGATGAACATACTGCAATTGATACGTTCATGAGGCTGAAACCTCTTATCTGTCCAGTTGGTTTGATTAACGAATTCGTTCAAGGAACGTTCTAAAGTTTTAAACACCGAAAGATTTGCCTGCCCTGTCTGTTCAGCATTTACGATAATTTCACAGTTTATCTGTTGAGCTTCACAAAGCTGCAAGCCAATAAAAATCAATATGAAACTAAAAAGCTTATGCATCTAACAATTCTACGATCTCGTTTAAAATATCTGCGGCTACTTCTTTTTTAGATTTCAGTTGGAAATCCTTCTTTTTATCGGGGTAAATTATAGAGATTTTATTAGTGTCACTTTTAAAACCCGCACCCTGATCATTAAGTGAATTTAAAACAATAAAATCAAGATTCTTCTTTTCAAGCTTTTTTCTTGCATTTTCCTCTTCATTATTAGTTTCCAGGGCAAAGCCAATAAGCTTTTGACCGCGTTTTATTTTTCCCAGGCTTGCAAGTATATCCTCGGTTTTGGTAAGCTCTAAAGTTAGCGAATCATCGTTTTTCTTGATCTTTTGATCTGCAACCATTTTAGGCTTATAATCTGCAACTGCCGCAGCAGCTATAAAAACATCGGCATCTCCAAACTTCGAATGCGCAGCTTCATACATTTCCCTGGTACTGGTAACCCTAATGAGATCGATCTTTTTCTCATCGATGCTCAAATGGGTAGGCCCGGAGATCAAGCTAACCTCAGCCCCCAATTGCATTGCCCTCGTAGCGATCTCATAACCCATTTTTCCGCTCGAATGATTACCTATAAAACGCACAGGATCTATAGCTTCGTATGTAGGACCAGCCGTAATCGTGATCTTTTTACCTTTTAAAGGCAGATCTTCGGAAAAATGTTTTTCAACAAACTGCAGAATCTCTTCAGGTTCTGCCATACGACCTTCTCCATGTAAACCACTGGCAAGTTCCCCAGACCCCGCAGGAATCATGACATTGCCATAATCCTGAAGTACTTTAAAACTATTCCTGGTAGATGGATGTTTATACATGTCCAGGTCCATCGCCGGAGCGAATAAAACAGGACATTTAGCAGAAAGGTAGGTAGCCAGTAAAAAGTTATCGCTATTGCCCGAGGCCATTTTTGAAAGAGTGCTGGCGGTGGCAGGGGCTATAAGCATGAAATCGGCCCATAGGCCGAGTTCAACATGATTATTCCATTTCGCATTCTCATCTTCTTCATCTGTAAATGAAGAAAAAACTTCATTTTTTGAAAGTGTAGAAAGCGTTAGCGGAGTGATAAATTCTTTCGCGGCCGGCGTCATTACGACTTTTACCTCTGCACCGGCTTTCACAAATAAACGTACTAACGAGGCAGTTTTAAAAGCGGCAATACCACCGGTAATACCCAATAAAACTTTTTTACCCTTAAGTACAGACATATTTGAGTCCAGATTCTATTCTTCGGTATCTTTTGTATTGCGGTAGTAGATCTTGTCTTCCAGCCATTCCTGGATAGCAAGGGACTGAGGCTTTGGCAATCTCTCGTAGAACTTAGAAACCTCGATCTGCTCCTTATTTTCAAAAATCTCATCCAGAGAATCATTGTAAGTAGCAAATTCATCAAGTTTTTCTAATAACTCTTTCTTGATCTCACCGTTGATCTGCCCAGCTCTTTTAGCAACTATCGAGATCGCTTCGTAAATATTTCCGGTTGGTGCATCCACTTTATTCCTGTCTATGGTAGTGGTGTTTACCGGTGCATCAATTTTCTTAAAATCCATCATTCCAATTATTAAAAATTCTGTAACCTTTGATCTATTTCCAGCAGGGAATCTTCTATTTGAGAAGTATACTCGCCTTCAGGATAATATTTTTTATATGCCTTATAGAACTCCTTTGCTTCTTCAAGTCTTTCTTCCATCAAAACCTGGAAACTATTAATCGCCAGCCTGTAGGCCGAATCGAACCTGTAGTAAAAAGCCGCCTCCCTGAATGGAGATCCCGGGTAATCTGAAATAAAATTATTGAAAGAAGCTATCGCAGCTTTGTAATATTCTGTATGGTGATATTGCTTGGCAATTTCATATGCTTTTTTCTCCAGCTTGATCCTTAGTTCTGTCGCCATTTCGTTTGCAGATGCCGCGAATTCACCTTCCGGGTATTTGTTCAAATGAACCTGCAACTCTTCGATAGCCTTGCGGGTATCTGTCTGGTCCAAATCATATCTTGGAGATCGGTAATAATAACCCGCCGCTCTTTTAAAAGAAGCTTCCTCGGCCTTTTGACTGTTAGGGTATAACTGCAGGAATCTTTCGAACTGGAATGGAGAATTATAGTAATCATCCAGCTGGTAATACGTATCTGCCAGTAAGAAAACAAGTCTTTCTCCCTGTGGCTTTCCGCGGAATTCCGGCTCTATCTGCTCAAGTAACCTCAAAGCTTTTCTTAGCTTTTTATTAGAGTCTTCCTCTTTGCCTTCGTTATATAATTTTTCTGCTGCAGCATATTTTGGAGCAGTTTCTTTACTCTTAAGCAACTGCTGATATTCACTACAGGAAATTGTAACCAATAGCAGGCCTAAAACTAAAAATCCTTTTTTCATGATACGTAAAAACATCTGGCAAAAATACATTTTTTGTGACTATAAAAAAAACTTTCGTAAACTACTCAAATAACCCCAATATCAGGGGTTTATTGCCATGTGAGCGTAATATGAAAAAAAAATCTAACTAATTTTCCTTTAAAAGTTATCCACGAAACTATGGATACGATTGGTCAATGCTTCTGATGCTTCTACCAGCGGAAGGCGTAATTTATTGGCCACCAGACCTTTTTTAGCCAGCAGAGCCTTGATTCCTGCAGGATTACCCTCGGCAAAAATAAGATCTATAGATGGAGCGATCCTGTAATGCAATTGGTAAGCTTCGGCAACTTTACCTGCCAGACCCGCTCTAACCATATCTGAAAATTCTTTAGGAAAACCCTGACCAATTACAGAGATAACACCTTTACCACCGGCAAGCGTCATAGGCAGCGTGATCATATCATCCCCAGAGATGACCAGGAAATCTGCAGGCACCATGCTAATAAGCTTCATAGCCTGAACAATATCTCCGGCTGCTTCCTTGACTCCAATCACATTGCTACAATCCCTAGCAATACGATTTATTGTTTCTGGTAAAACGTTTGAAGAAGTTCTTCCCGGTACATTATATAGAATAACCGGTAATGGCGAAGCTTCTGAGACTACTTTAAAATGACGGTAAATCCCCTCCTGTGTTGGTTTGTTATAAAATGGGGAAACCGAAAGTATAGCATCAAATCCATCCAGGTCTGAAGTTCTTAATTCCTGAGCCACGGCATCGGTATTGTTTCCTCCAACACCCAGAACCAATGGCAACTTACCAGCATTGGCAGCTTTCACTGTTTCCTTCACCAATTCTTTCTCTTCAGTGCTAAGGGTTGCACTTTCTGCAGTAGTTCCTAAAACCACCAAATATTCGATCCCATTCTCAATCTGATCCTTTACCAGATTAGCCAGAGCATTAGTGTCTACAGATAAATCCTCTTTAAATGGAGTGATTAGTGCTACTCCTGTTCCTACAAAGGCTTCCATCAATTCTTAATTTTTAAAATTCTATAATATTTTACTACCTCCTGCTGAAAATCTTCAATACTTTCAGAAAAGATCTTTACGTCATAAATACCGTAATCATCGGGATGATTCCCAACTTTTATGCCAGCATTTGCAATTGCTGCCAGCAATGAACCAGCCATGGATCTTACAGAAAAGTGACAGATCAAAAAATCATAACGATCCTGAACAAAGCTCCTAATTGCTTCTGATTTGAATTCCCCCGATATTGAAATTTCTTTCGGGTCCAGAATCTGCAAATCGAATTCTTCATGAATTTGATCCATAGAACCACAAACCACGATACTTAGAGCCCTCTTATCTATTCCCAAATCCTTGTATATATCAAGAAGGCGCTTCGTTTTTTCAAAATTTTCAGCCTCAATGATCAATCCCAGCTTTCCAGTAGACGATCTGTTTGTAGAAGCTTTGTTACTTAAAGCCTTTCTAATCTTCCTGGAATAAACAATTTTTTTAAGTTTAGCGTTGATCATTATTAATCTTAGGTGGCGCAAATGTAAATATTTTATAGCAGGAAAAAAGAGGTTAAGAAGCCGTAGCGCTGCAGAAATATGGGAATTTAACAGCTTTATTTAATCTGTTAAATCCAGGACCTTAAATAAGATTGATGAGCTTAAGCTTCTTCTCTTTGGTAGCAAAAAACTGGTAAGCTACAATGATGCTGCAGAACTTAAGAAAATTCTGAAGTAACAAAACACTGGTATCGGGCAGGTAATAGAATGCCATATCCCTTAATATATCGGCAATCAGGACGGTCATTACCAGAATTACAAAAAAAACAGATTTCCTGGAATAGGAATTCAAATAGTAAATAAGACATACTATGGCCAGTACAAGAAGAACGATGTAGTACATGGAATAAAAAACAAATTCCACAAGACTCACGATTTTATGTTCCAGTTCCTGGAAATGCTCAGACACAAAGTAACTATTCACACCTAGCATTAAAAAGAAGAATAGTAACATGAATTTATTACCAGCCTCCCTCTGGGTATATTTTAATGCCTCTCTCCCAAGAAATATATAAGAAACCATCTGGAAGAACATGATCCCACTGTAGATCATATCTACCTCCTGAAAAAACTTAAATAAGGTAGCTACCATATTTAGCAACAGAAAACACAAAATATTCAGATTAGAAAAATTGAGCCTTTTTGAAAATCCTTTTAAAAGTATGAGGTAGGTAGTGAATTCAGCGATCACCAAAAGCCAGTTAATCCTATTCAATACCGCAACCAGTATCAGAATAAGCATAGGTATACAAGCGACGATATACAACCGACTATACTTCATAAAATAGAAATGGGAATGGAAAAATATATAAAAAATTTGTAAATCTTAAAAATTACTTAAAGAAAGTATAAATTTTCATTAAAGGTCCATAACAGAGACATCTAAATATTTAGGAAATTTAATTGCGTACCGGTCGATTTTGAAAAGTTTTAACCGCAGACTGGGCTACTCAGGAAGAGTCATCTACTTCAGTGATTAAGTTTTTATATTTGTAACATATTACCGCCTATGAACACAAAACTATATATAGCAGTTTTATTATGCACCCTCCTGGTTTCCTGCAAAGATTTAAATTCTGAAAACCTGTTTTTATCTGAGACAGATTCAAAAAGAATAGCTATCGATGAGACCATAAATGGAGATAAGGAGATCGAAGAATTTATCGCTCCTTATAAAGAGCATTTGAATGCCACACTGGATTCTGTCATCGCTTTTAATCCGAAATTACTTTCCAAAAACGATGGTGATCTCAACACAGCCTTAGGCAATCTCATGGCAGATATCGTGATGATCCAGGCGAAACCAGTCATTAAGAAAAAGACGGGGAAAGATATCGACATGGTATTACTGAATAAAGGCGGAATAAGGTCTGAATTACCTGCAGGAGGAGTGACCTCCAGATCTGCTTATAACCTTATGCCATTTGAAAATGAGATCGTAGTGGCTGAACTTACCGGCAAGCAAATAAAGCAAATGCTGAAATATCTTGAAAAAGCAAAATCGGCACACCCGGTAAGCGGAATTAAGATCATTGCAGATAAGAACTACAAAACAATAAAGGCGACCATACAGGGAAAAGAAATAGCTGAAAAGAAAACTTACCTGGTCGCCACATCAGATTACCTTTTAAACGGAGGCGATAATATGATTTTTTTCAGGGATGCTGGGAGTATTTATGGCACCGATTACAAAATACGAAACGCCCTGATAGATTATT
>JBFIMP010000109.1:0-8585 GCA_041611635.1 Christiangramia sp. | reverse complement strand
TACCTTTTACGTATCCATCTTCGTGAAAGGTGATGCCAAGATATTCGTTTCTCTCTTCCGCATAATGCGAATACCAGTAGTTTCCCAGATCAAAATAATCACAATTGCTATTATACTGCTTACCGGTTTCGTAAAAACCTCTCCATTAAAATAGTGAATGGTTATCCCCAGTCTTCTTAATTGTCTTGAACCCTGATCTTCTAAAGCACCCTATAATTTCAGGAAATTATAACGATTCCCATTATGATCTATAAGTTTATGCCTTTTATGAATTTAGAAAAGAAAGCCAATCTATTCAGTTAAAGCTTTACCAAGCTATTCTTTCTGCTCCCCGTACTTATCATATTCGGGATATAGAAAATTGTTATAAGGGAACCTGGTCACATGGATCTCTCTTACGGCTTCATATACCTTTTTGCGGAAATCTTCCATATTCTCTTTGTTAAGAGCAGAGATAAATAGCACATTATCCCCCAAACGGTTCATCCATGTTTTTTTCCATTCCTTTAAGGTATAGTGTGCCGAAGTTTTTTCGGTCATTAGATCATCTTCTTCGATCTTTTCGGGTTCGTAAGCATCGATCTTATTAAAGACCATAATCGTAGGTTTTCCTAAAGTTTCGATCTCAGTTAGAATCTGATTTACCGAATCTATATGCTCTTCGAAATTGGGATGGGAAATATCAACCACGTGCAACAGAAGATCTGCTTCCCGCACTTCGTCTAAAGTCGATTTAAAAGACTCTACAAGCTGCGTAGGCAACTTTCTAATAAATCCTACCGTATCACTTAGCAGGAATGGCAAATTGCGTATAACTACCTTCCTAACGGTTGTATCCAGCGTCGCGAAAAGTTTATTTTCAGCAAAGACCTCACTTTTGCTAATCACGTTCATAAGGGTAGACTTCCCAACATTCGTATATCCAACCAGGGCTACACGAACTAATTGCCCGCGATTACCACGCTGAACTTCCATCTGCTTATCGATGGTCTTTAATTTATTTTTTAGAAGGGATATTTTATCACGCACTATCCTACGGTCGGTCTCGATCTCGGTTTCCCCGGGACCACGCATTCCAATACCTCCACGCTGTCTTTCAAGGTGAGTCCACATCCCGGCAAGCCTGGGTAGTAAATATTCATATTGTGCCAGTTCTACCTGGGTCCTGGCGTAACTTGTTTTAGCTCTCTGAGCGAAAATATCCAGAATAAGACCAGTCCTGTCCAGGATCTTGCACTTCAGGATCTTTTCAATATTTTTTTGCTGAGCGGGAGAAAGTTCATCATCAAAGATCACTCCTCCAATATCGTTCTCATCTACAAATTCCTTAACATCATTCATCTTTCCAGAACCAATAAAAGTCTTTGGATCTGGCCTGTCCAGGCGCTGGGAAAATCTTTTCACCACTTCTCCTCCTGCAGTATAAGTAAGGAACTCCAGTTCATCCAGGTATTCCTCCAGTTTTTCCTGATCCTGATCCTTGGTAACTATACCAATTAGAACAGTTCTTTCATAAGCTAAATCGGTCTTTTC
The DNA here is from genome assembly GCA_041611635.1 of Christiangramia sp. Lineage (GTDB taxonomy): Bacteria > Bacteroidota > Bacteroidia > Flavobacteriales > Flavobacteriaceae > Christiangramia. The sequence continues at coordinate 7,052 of JBFIMP010000109.1, read as the reverse complement.
AATCATAAGCACAAAGGTAATCAATACAAAGCTATCAGTTTAATACTGAAAATACTTCAACAAAATTTTAACTGAAAAAGGGCTCGCGATTTCACGAGCCCTAGATTTGAATATTTCTTAAAAGATCTTAGAATCCAAAATTGATGCCTACACCAAATACTTCTCTAATCTGAAAAGCACCTACAGCGTTGTCATCATATATCGCCTGGAATACCAGGTTTGCAGATAGGTAATCGTTAATCCCCATTTCCACGTTCAGCAGATAATCTATATCGATATTGCCCGGTTTATCCAGGTAATTGGAATAAAGTGAAAGTGTATGTTCCATAGCAACATTTTCCAGGATCTCGTATTTTGCATACCCGCTAAGTGAAGCACCAAGCTCGAATCTCATGGTCTTTCCCTCATCTACTCCAAAGTAATCTCCATCAACATACCCCGGTCTGGTCGTGAAATCTTTCTTTACGAAAATGAATCTTGCAGTAGCCGGAGCGAAATTGATCACAAGATCATCGCTCTTTTTCCACATGATGCCGGGACCGGTTTGAAGATAGGCTGGAGACATGAAATCTGAGATCTCTCTTCTCTCAGTTTTACCGGTTTCTGCATTTTCACGGAACTCATATCCTTTAGCAAATTGTGTCCTGAAATTAAGGAACCAGGAATAATAGAAATTTGATTCCTGAATCTTTTTCCCAGCAATAGAAGTAAGCTCCAGACGGTCACTGGTTTTTCTCACGAACTCGTCATCCTTAACTTTGGTGAGACCATAATTCCCGAAGATCCTGTTGTTCCAGGAAAAATCGTTCATTTTATAGTTGAATTGGTAATCTACAGAAAGATTACCTGCGATACTGGAAGTTCCCCCACCGGTCCACTCCTTATTGAATGCAGACTGATTAAAGAGCAACTGGACGTTTCCTTCCCTGGTCCAGCCATTTGGTATGGTATCTTTTTCTTCCTCCTGAGATTGTGCCACTCCTATGCAAAGCAATGAGAAAGCGCAAAGTAAAATTTTCTTCATATTTATTATTTTGGTTGTTTATACAATGGAACCGAAGAACAGGCTTCACCATACATAAGACTCTTCACAACTGGCTGGAGCTTTTTGATAAGGAAAATATACGCATTTTTTGGGACAGGCTTGTTTGAACACCCTTTAATTATTACAGGCTGGTCTTTTAATGCTGAAACATCAAGCCTTTCTATCACTTCCTGGTAAAGGTGACTTTCCAGTTGCTCAAGATCTCCTATCACCACTTTTTTAGCATATGGCTCAAGGTAAGTAGATACAAGCATATAGGCCCATGTGGGCACGATAGCATCTGTAGAACACGTTAAAGCAATGAACTGATCCTGATACTGTGACCAGTCATGATTTTTGGCGTGTTCCCTGAAATCTTTTTCTCTAAGCACAAAACCTTCATGCAGCCACTCACTAAGGTCAAAAATTAACCTTTGACCTTTTGGATAGTAATCCTCAAGATTAAAGGTTATTAATTTACTTTGAGCGACCCGATTTATTATCTCTTCCGCCATAATTTATTTTATAAAAGTCCGAGTTCCAGCTTCGCGCCTTCACTCATAAGATCCTGGCTCCACGGTGGATCAAAGGTGATCTCTACTTCAGCATCTTTTACCATATCCAGAGACTTCACCTTTTCCTCAACTTCCAGTGGAAGTGTTTCGGCAACCGGGCAGTTTGGGGTAGTAAGCGTCATTAATATCTTTACATCATAATCTGTACTCACCATCACATCATAAATAAGCCCTAGCTCATAGATATCTACAGGTATTTCTGGATCATAGATCGTTTTTAGAACGGTGACGATCTTCTCTCCTAATTCCTGGGTGTTTATTTCCTGTTCCATTTTAATTCAATTGTGTTTGATATGCTACCGCATACATTTTTAGTTGTTTGACCATACTTACCAATCCATTGGCACGAGTTGGAGAAAGATGTTCCTTCAATCCTATCTCGTCTATGAATTTGGTATCGGCCTCTATGATCTGAGAAGGATGCTGGTCTGAAAATACCCTGATAAGGATCGCTACGATACCTTTGGTAATGATCGCATCACTATCTGCCGTAAAGGCAAGTTTATCACCTTCCAGTTCGGCATGAACCCACACCTTACTCTGGCAACCTTTGATGAGATTCTCATCAATCTTATATTTATCTTCTATTAAAGGTAATGATTTACCCAGCTCTATCATATATTCATAACGCTGCATCCAGTCATCGAACATTGCAAACTCATCAACTACCTCCTGTTGTTTTTCCTGAATCGTCATATTTAAATTTTACGCAAAAGTACAATAAGAACTACTGCTATTCAACATTTTCTGCTAATCTTAAGATAGCCTCTACCAATGGTTTTATTGGATCGGGGGCATTCCCGTGATCGAAAGAATTAGTCTTATAAATGGTGTCATTCTTACGAATGCTCAAGATTGCATGCAGGGCAGCATCTGAAGCTCTGGAATCTGAGGGTGCCTGTAGCTGGTTTATGTTTGCCACGTTAACCTGGGCAAGCCTTTCCATTAGCGTTTTCCAATCATCGGCGGTAATGCTTTCTGAATTCTCCCTGGCGTTTAAACCGGTACTTTTTACATGAATAGTATTAGGGCTTATCGAATATACTGTGGAAGAACCACGGGTAAAGGTTTCATAGGTTATCGAATTTACGGTTTGCACCTGCTGGTTCGAGCAATCGTTGGTTGCAAAAAGGATCATTATAAAAGTAAAAAAGCTGATTTTCATTATTCTTCTTTTTAGGTTGGTAGCATATTACGAAAAAAGGCACCGCAAGGGTGCCTCTTTAAAACTTTATTAACTGAAAGATTAGTCGGCCATAGTCGCACGAAAACCTCCGTTAGCGAATACACTAAGCATTCTTGATTTCTGACCTTCAGTAAACATGTTAAGACAAGGATCATCTGAATAGTCCATGAAATTCATAGTCATATCTGCAGTACCACAATTAACAGTTGGGTAAGATGGACATCCTCTAGAGGGACCGTCAGAATCTGGAGTATCGGCTACGTAATCTGTAGCACCACAACCACCATCACCCCAAATGTGACGCAGGTTCAACCAGTGACCAACCTCGTGAGTAGCAGTTCTACCAGTAGAATACTGGGTAGTTCCTGTAAATCTGTGATCCATTACCACTCCATCTGTAGACCAGCTACCTCCAGGGAACTGAGCATAACCAAGGATATTACCTCCACGGTAAGGCATATTACCTACAACCCAGATGTTCAGAAATTCTTGTGGGTTAACAACATCAGACCCATCACTTGAAGAAAACTTCATAGAATCGTCTGGTCTCCACTGACGTTTTTTAGTCTTAACTCTAATAACATCCTCTAATACGAATCTAATCCCAATATTAGATTCAACGGCAACAAATTCAGAAGGGATAGAATTTCTTCCAGGATTGCTCATGCTAAAATCTTCGTTTAAAGCTGTTACCTGGTCCTGCAACTGGGAAAGTGGGATGTTTTCACTATTAGCGTTATATAACACATGGAAAACAATAGGGATTTCTATTTTCCCATCGGCAGCCAAACGTTTAGTAAGACCCCTTTCAACCGCCATTTTGGTATGCCTTTCTACAGCAGCCATTTTTTCAGCCAGTTCAGGATTTTCAGCTATTTTTTCTTCCAGAACGCCCATAGTTCCACATTGATCTGCAGCGATGCTCAGGGTCTCCTGCTCTACAGCTATGGTTTCATTTAGAGATTGTTCTGAAGACTTCTCACAGGAAGCAAAAATCAGGGTCAGGGCCGAAGCCAGTAAGTAAATTCTTTTCATAAAGGTTAAGTATTTGGTTAATAAATCATTTTTCGTCGGCAACTCTTAATTTATTGATCAAAACAGAATTACCAACTTTCTTGTCAATTGGGTTTTATGTAAAATTATTGACACTATTTCATGATTTTTACTGAAAGATACTAGCCGAATATAGATAAAAAATTAAGTTATTCTTAACTTAAATAAAATCATTATTAACACAAATATGCTTTTTATCGATGATTACAAACTATTCATCGGCTCAGCGAATGAGTTAATTTTTTAAATAAAGGTGAAGGATTATTGAATACTGGATGGATATCTCAATTGCAACCAAAGGATCTGAATATTCAAAATCTGAAAGATCTGATTTTGAAGCCTAGCAAAAGATTTAAAATAGGTAATATTAGAAACCTTTAGAAAAGAAGTTTTCCAATCTAGGTTTTCAGGTATTTTCTACCAAAGCTCAGGTAGGCTAAAGAACCAATTAATGGTACAAAAAGTACCATAAGCATCCAGGCAATTTTAAGCTCCAATTTGCATTTGACTTTTAATAGAATATAAAATCCCAGAATTAACGCAGTAATCACATGCGTTTGCCAAAGGTAGATAGCTACTTCAGGAGCCATAGAATTTTAATTTAAGGCAATATAAGAAAATCCCTAAAAATTTACTGCAGCATCATTTTTGCCTTTTTCACCGCGTCGATAAAAAGATCTATCTCGTGAAAAGTATTGTAAAATGAAAAAGATGCTCTCACCGTTCCCGGGATCTTAAAGAAATCCATGATCGGTTGCGCGCAGTGATGACCGGTTCTAACCGCAATTCCCATTTTATCGACCAAAGTCCCTATATCGTAAGGATGTAAGCCTTCAATATTAAATGAAATAACCGCAGTCTTTTCCTCAGCTTCCCCGTAAATCTGCATGCCGCCGATTTCCTTGAGCTTTGTCGTAGCATATTCAAGCAATTCATGCTCGTATTTAGCAATAGTTTCAAAACCGACTTCATTCATATAATCAATGGCCGCACCAAAAGCGATACCTCCACAACTATTAGGCGTCCCCGCTTCAAATTTATGAGGCAATCCTGCATAGGTGGTCTTTTCAAAAGAAACCGTCGCGATCATTTCGCCACCACCCTGGTAAGGCGGTAACTTTTCAAGCCATTCCTCTTTTCCATAAAGCACGCCAACTCCGGTTGGTCCACACATTTTATGCGCTGAAACCACATAGAAATCTACATTCAGCTCCTGCACATTTGCCTTGATATGCGGTGCCGCCTGGGCTCCATCAATCAATACAGCTGCCCCATTCTCATGAGCCTTGTCAATGATATTCTTGATGGGATTTACAGTTCCAAGGGCATTGGAAACATGGTTAAGAAAAACCAGTTTAGTTTTGGAATTTAGAAGCTTTTCAAATTCAGCATAGATCAGTTCACCGTTAAGATCCATAGGTATCACCTTCAATACAGCTCCGGTCCTTTCACATAGCATTTGCCATGGAACTATATTAGAATGATGCTCCATAGCCGAAACGAGTATCTCATCGCCTTCTTTCAGTATCGATGAAAAACCATTTGCTACAAGATTGATCCCCTGGGTGGTACCAGAGGTAAAAATGATCTCGTGAGCTTTTTCAGCATTAAAATGCTTCTGTATTTTTATTCTCGCCTGCTCATATTTATCTGTGGCTTCCTGAGACAGGGAGTGAACACCTCTGTGAATATTGGCGTTATAATTTGAATAGTAATCCACGATCACATCCATGACCTGCTTTGGGGTCTGGGCAGTGGCCGCATTGTCAAAATAAACCAAAGGATAGCCATTAACCTCACGTTTCAGGATTGGAAAATCTTCTCGAATTTTTTCAACCTCAAAAGTCTTAGCCTGAGTTTGATGACTCATCCTTTATGTTTTTTTGAATTTATATTATAGGTTATGGAACCCCAGTTCAACCCCTAGTTTTGAAGCGATCAGTTTATTGATCCTTTTCTTTACTTCAGGGATCTTTACACTTTCCAGTACGTTATTAGCAAATGCATACATCATTAATCCACGAGCTTCCTTTCTTGGAATACCTCTGGACTGCAGATAGAACAATGCATCTTCGTCTAACTGACCAATAGTACAGCCATGACTACAGGCAACATCATCTGCAAATATCTCCAGCTGTGGCTTAGAGTTGATGGTCGCTTTATCGTCTGCTAAAATATTATTGTTAGACTGGTAAGCGTTGGTCTTCTGGGCTTCTTTCTCCACGAGGACCTTTCCGTTGAAAACACCTGTAGAGCTATCGCCATAGATACCTTTATAGTCCTGGTGGCTCTCGCAATTCGGTTCAATATGATGAACCAGGGTATTGTGATCTACATGCTGTTTACCTTCAATGATGGTAACACCTTTCATAGTTGAATCTATACGTTCACCTCTCTGATAGAAATTAAGGTTATTGCGCGTTAGCTTTCCACCGAAAGAAAAGGTATGTACAGAAACATTGCTCTCATCTTTTTGCTCGATAAAAGTATTATCAATTAGGGAGGCTGAAAGATTATCGTTCTGGATCTTATAGTAATCCACGATCGCCCTGCGATCTGCGAAAATCTCGGTTACCGAATTTGTTAGCACAGGATGATCTGTAAGACTCTGGTGTCTTTCGATGATCTGTACATGAGAATTCTCTTCAACAACTACAAGATTTCTAGGTTGCAACAGTAATGAAGATTCATTTCCGGTCGCGAAATTGATGATCTGTATAGGCTTATCGGCAAGCTTGTTCTTATGAATATGTATAAAAGCACCCTCTCTTGAGAAAGCGGTGTTCAAAGAGTTCAAACCAGATTTTGGAGCCACTTTATTAAAGTAGTTCTCAATAACCGGTCTATATTTATCTTTAGTTAATGCCGAAGACATCAAGCAAACATCAATTTTATCGTGTGTAGTTTGCGAAAGATGCGAAGAAAAGATGCCATCGATAAACACCAGGTCATAAGTATCTATATCGTGAATAAGATATTTCTTGATATCACGGTATTCTATTGCTTCTTCTTTCTTCGGAAATACGCTGTAGTCATGTTTAAGAACCGAGTTAAGCGAAGTATATTTCCAGTTCTCATCCTTTTTATTCGGGAAACCAAGTTCTTCAAAATCCTTGATCGCTTGATTTCTTATAAGGTCCATGCCATTATCTGGCTCCAGACCTTCTTCGAAAGCTAAAAAAGAGGAGATAAGTTTATCTTTTAATTCCATTTT
>JBFIMP010000108.1:0-8608 GCA_041611635.1 Christiangramia sp. | reverse complement strand
TCCAACTCTTTTCTTAGCTGGCCGATCTTATTAGTATTGGTATTGATCTCCCGGGTTAAAAGGTTTGCCTGCTGATTGGTAAGCCTGATAAGATCCTCGGTGCTTTTTATCTGCTGGTTAAGATCTTCCACCTGCACCAGCACAGAGCGTTGTTTCTTCTGGTTGGAGATCCTAAGTTCATTGATCCTGGTGATCTCATTGCGCAGCTCAACACGTCTTTTTTCAAGTTCTTCCCTGTTGGTCTGAGCATTTGAGATGTTCAATCCAAGAATAAATAAAAGTAAGCAAAGTAGGTTTCTGGGAGATTTTAATGCAATCATTTCAAGCTGATTTCTTCATAACCTGATGGAATATCAAATGGGAAACTTACCTGTTCATTAAAAGTAAGAGACCTGTATGTTAGATCTATATTGGTACTAGACCCACCTTCATTGGCAATGATCCTGATATTTTCTGGAAATACAAGGCCATTCACCGTTTGGTATTCATCATAAGTAACCGTTAATCCACGATTATCCTTATCCTGTACTAATTGCTGAGCTTCAGCTTTAAAACTTGCCGGGTTAAGCAGGAACATCCTTTTCATCAACATGGCATCATCTTTCACGAACTGAAATCCTCTTGGAGATTGCATGAAACTATATTCTTCGGTTCGCAGATCATAGATCGCCTGCCCAATCAATAAATTCTGAAGCTTTTGGAAATCCAGCGGAGTTCCCAGAAATTCACTTACCAGACTAAAATCTCCTTCGAAATAGGTTTGGGAAACTTTTTCATAATAGCTTACCCGGGTTGGGGTGATATAGGCTTTAGCCACGGGGAAACCAAGTATACTTGCACTCATCCAAATGGCTTTATCCTTTTCCATTCTGAAACTAAGATTCACAGACTGGGTTTTCTCCTCATCCTGATAAACAGCTCGTAGTTTTCCAGAAACCGTAGTAAACTGGGTTTCGCTTGAATAATGCTTTTTTATGACCGAAACCGCTTCAGCATCCTTTGTTGCTATCTTTCCGGTCGATTTTCTGCTACCACAGGAGATCACTATAGTGGAAAGCAATAACAGGGCAAATATCTTCTTTAACATCAGTTAATTTCTTTTTTTAAATTTTCCGCCATACGGCGATACTCTTCAGCTTTAACTGCATTATTCATACCATTATAGCTTATGGCCAGTTGAGAATAAAAATCGAACTCCATCCGTTTATCATCAATCAGGTAATCAAGACCATCTTTAAGGCTTTCTTCAGCAGTTTCAAAATCATTCAGATTATTCAATGCAACTCCTTTAAAAAGGTAAAGCAAAGGCTGTGAGGGAAAGCTTTCCAGAGCTGTATTGCTAAGATCACGCGCAGATTCGAACTTCTGATACTCCAGCTGCAGCAAGAGGGTATTTTTAATAAGTTCAAAATTTCCGGGATCTTCATTAAGACCCAGCTCAAAGAACTGCAGGGCATCTTCACGGTTATCTTTTTTAAGATAATATTTCCCAAGCTGCTCGAAAAGTTCAGGCGTGTTCTCCCATTCCGTGAGTTTACCAGCGACTTCGATTAGCTCATCTTCATATTGTGGATTATCCTGTACAAAATTCAAAAAATCATTAAGCACCTTGAACTTGGATTCAGCATCTATTTCTTCACTCTCGAAAACAATTTTCATTGAAGCCACTGCGGCCTCTGTATCGTTCTTATCCAGGTAAAATTTATACAGTGCAAGATGAGCCAGAGAAGAGCCGGGATTAGTCTCTAGAAGCTTCTGTGCCACCCTAAAGGCTTCCTCATCCTCTCCCTGTTCGCTGTAGATGTAAATAAGGTTCAGATAATTCTGTTCCACTTCGGGATTGGCAGAAATGCTTTCCTGTAGATTATTTATCTGAGCTCCGGTGTTATTAGTGCGGGCATAGACCTGCCTTCTCAATGAATTCCTGTAAGAGGTTGCCCCCTGTTCTTCATCAAGTTCATCTAAAAGTTGCAAGGCTTTATCGTAATTCTCATTAAGGAAATAAAGATTCGCAAGATCTTCTTTATAATCTTCATCCAGCGGAATCAGTTTTTTTACAGTGGCAATAGCTCCCGCGTAATCCTTGGTCATCCCGTAGGTCTGGAATAAATAAACGAGAATGTCCTCTTCTTTAGGGGCCAGTTCTTGGGCCTTCCTAAGATTCTCCAGCGAATTATCGAACTGCTCCAATTCCCTGTAATTTCTTCCCAGTTCAAAATATACGACTGCTTTTTCTGTATTGAGTTCGAGGCATTTTTCTAAAGCAGTAATAGCCTTCTCGTAATTCTCGATGCCTTTTTGTTTAAGGGCCTCAAAGAAATATTCCTGGAATTCATTACTTACATTTCCAAGATCATCCTGATTAACATCCAGAAAAAGCTGTGGCAGCAACTCCTGGCTTTTGGCCGGAAGCACCGTAAACACCGCGATAAGGATGATAATCAGGTTTTTCATATAAAATGTTTATTCCAGAACAGAGAAATCACCTATGCTAATTTGAGTAAAATCCCCATCAAATTTAGCATGATTCCCGATCATAGCATTATCCAAATTTGCATTTTTTATTTCTGCAAAAGTTTGAATAAGGCTATTTTTTATAGTTGAATTTTGAACTTTAGTTCCATCTCCTATAGAAACATTTGGTCCTATTTTAGCATTTACCAGTTCTACATTTTCACCAATGTAACAAGGTTCAGTAATTTCAGAATCCTTGATCTTTACAGAGTCTGAGATCAAATTCTCCCCGTCCTCATGAAGGAAATTCAGCATTCTTCCATTGGTCTCTACAGTTACATTCTTGTTTCCGCAGTCCATCCATTCATCTACCTTACCCGGTACAAATCTCAAGCCGCTTTTTCGCATGGCTTCAATACCGTCATTGATCTGGTATTCCCCACCACGGGTTAATTTTGCATCCAGTACATTCTGAAGCTCATTCTTTAATACTTCAACATCTTTAAAGTAATAAATACCGATAACCGCCAGATCTGAAACGAATTCTTCTGGTTTTTCAACAAGGTCTGTGATCTCATTTTTCTCATTAAGCTTTACCACACCGTAAGCAGAAGGATTCTCCACCTTTTTCACCCACATTACCGCATCTGCCGATTTATCCAGGTTAAAATCTGCTTTAAAAAGCGTATCTGCATAAGCCACTACCGCCGGTCCCGTTAAGGATTCCTTGGCACACATGATCGCATGACCGGTTCCCAGAGGCTTATCCTGGTAATAGATGGTTCCTTTAGCCCCAAGGCTATTGGCGATCTTCATAAGATCTTTTTCTACCTGCTCTCCAAAATCTTCACCTATTATAAAAGCAACTTCTTCTATTTTCTCATCCAGAACCTTGGCAATATCTTCTACCAGACGGTGCACAATTGGCTTACCGGCTATAGGAATTAACGGTTTTGGTACGGTTAAAGTATGTGGACGTAGTCGTGAACCACGACCTGCCATTGGTACAATAATTTTCATTTGTATTTCTTTAATTAATTTTTATTCGTGTCCTGTACTTCCAAATCCTCCAGCTCCACGAGAAGTTTCGCCAAGAATTTCTACTTCTTTCCAGGAAATATGTTCGTGTTTTGCTATGACCATTTGAGCGATGCGCTCACCATTGTTCACCACAAATTCTTCATTGGACAAATTTACAAGTATCACTCCTATTTCCCCGCGATAATCGGCATCAATTGTGCCCGGAGAATTAAGAACTGTGATCCCCTTTTTTGCTGCCAGGCCGCTTCTTGGTCTTACCTGTGCTTCATATCCCAGGGGCAGTTCCATGAAAAGCCCTGTTTTCACGATAGCTCTTTCTAATGGCTTTAAGGTAATTGGTTCATCTATATTGGCCCGAAGGTCCATTCCTGCTGAAAAATCTGTTTCGTAATGTGGCAATTTATGCGCCGACTTGTTTATAATTTTAACATCCATAAATTAAGATTGTATGATTTTAAAAATTTGATCTTTTTCAGAAAAATAGACTATACCAATGAATAGTATTAATAACGGTACTCCTACAAAATAATTTCCAGGGAAAACATAAAATGAAAGCGCGCCGATTAAGACTGAAAGCGATATATAACCGGCAATTTTCTTAATGTCGTAGGGTACTGGGTAGTATTTCTTTCCAAGGAAATAGGAAACCAGCATCATACTGCCATAAGCGAAAAGTGTAGCCCAGGCAGCAGCGATAAACCCGAGCACCGGGATGAGGGCCAGGTTAAGTACAATGGTGATCACAGCACCGAGAATGGAAATATACATTCCCGTTCTGGTCCTGTCGGTTAATTTATACCATACAGACAGGTTATGATAGATCCCAAGAAACAGATTGGCCAGCAAGATGATTGGAACTATGCTTATGGCCATCCAGTATTCCGGGTCACGAATTACCAGTGCTTTGAAGAAATCGATAAAACAAACCAGCACCAGAAAGATGAGGCTTCCTGAAATCACGAAATATTTTAATATATCGGCATAGGTTTCCTTTGCGTTGTCCTTATCTGCATGATTGAAGAAAAAAGGCTCTGCCCCCATTTTAAAAGCCTGAACAAAAATGGTCATAAAAACCGCGAGCTTATAACAACCTGAATAAGCACCCATGATCTCATCTGAGATCATATCCTTGATAAGCAACTTGTCCAGATTCTCGTTGATCACAAAGGCGATCCCGGCAACCATAATAGGCCAGCCGTATTTCCACATCTGTTTGAAAACAGCGGTATCGAAACTGATTTTTGTTCTGAAAAAATAAGGTAGAAGCAAGAGAAAGGTCACCGCACTGGCAGCGAGGTTAGCCATGAAAATATAGCCTACAATATCCTTGGGACCGTAATTATCTAAAACCCACTGTGGGGCGTATTGAGGATAATCCCTCACGAACCATAAGAAATAAAAGTTCAGGATAACCACAACAAGAATATTCAGCACTTTGATACCTGCAAACTTCATAGGCCTGCCCGTTGCCCTTAAATAAGCAAAGGGAACCACAACCAGGGTGTCCAGGACCAGCACGCTAAAAAGCAACCTGAAGTAAAAAGGATCCAGGTCCATTAAGACTATCAATTCCTCCTGAAAAATAAATACCCCGGTAGCGAATAATACCGTGGTAATAGTAAGCGCTATGAAGGCTGTAGAAAAAACACTGGAACTTTCTTTAGACCGGCTGAAAAACCTGAAAAACGAAGTTTCCATTCCATAGGTGAGCAAGACATTAAAAAATGCCGCCCACACATAAAAAACGGTATTCACCGAGTATTCCTCTGCCGGCAGGACATCGGTATGCAGCGGCACCAGAACAAAGTTCATAAGTCTGGGGAATACCGTTGCAAAACCGTAAATAAGAGTGTCTTGAAAAAATCTTTTTAAAGTACTCAACAGGAGCAGGTTGGTTTACTACAAATATCTGAATAAATCAGGACTATAAAAGCTTTAGCCTTTATTCCTTTTCCACAATTCCTGTTAGCTTATAATATTTGATTTTATCACCCTGAGTGAAAACCAGTAGAGCCTCGTCCTCATCTATAGAATAGGGACTCTCTTCTGGTAATTGAGGTGGTTTATTACCATATTCCTTTGCAGGGTCGGCATCCATGATCATATCTCCTGTACCCATGCGGAAATTAGCTACATAAAGATTTGGTTGGTCCTTGCTTTGTTTTAGGTCAGACTTCATCCCATGAAAATATACGGCCTCCAGACTCACCAATTCATCCTGGATTGTAACTACCGGGATATTCAACTCAATGCCATTAGAGTTATAGGTATAATAAGCCTCCTTAAACTTGGCAGGTGCTCGTTCCTGTAGGTCTTTGTTGCTCCCGCAGGAGGCAAACAGTACCAGCATTGAGACTCCGGCCATAAAGAATAATATTTTTGTCATAAGTAAAGATTTTAGATGTTGAAGTTATTAAAACAAAACATGTACCAAATAAAAAAGCCCTCTAAATTGAGGGCTTTTTTTATTCGTTTAGTCATCCTGAATTCGTTTCAGGATCTCAGAGATGCTGAAATAAATTCAGCATGATGTAGTAAATTATCCATTCAATGCTTCAGCACCACCAACGATCTCAAGGATCTCATTGGTAATAGAAGCCTGTCTTGCTTTGTTATAAGAAAGTTTAAGATCGTCTCTAAGTTCTTTCGCGTTGTCTGTCGCTTTATGCATCGCCGTCATACGCGCACCATGCTCAGAAGCAAAAGAGTCTCTTAAAGCCTTGAAAATCTGCATTTTCAAAGACTTAGGAATAAGATCCTTAACAATTTCAAGTTTAGAAGGCTCGAAGATATAATCCAGTTGCTTGCCGCTATCGCTGTCAAATTTTTCGATAGGCAGGAACTGTTCGTCTATCACGTACTGAGTTCCTGCATTCTTGAACTGGTTGTACACGATATCGATTTTATCGTACTTCCCATCCAGGAATACCTGCATCAATTCTTCTGCGATCTCAGAAACATTATCGAAGCTAAGATCATCAAAAATGCCATTGTTATTTTTATAAATATCAAAGCTCTTTTTAAGAATGTCGTTACCCTTCTTACCAATGGTAAAAATTTCAACTTCTTTCCCCTGGTATTGTTCCTGGATCTTAACTTTTACCTTCTTGATGATATTGGTATTAAAAGCTCCGGCTAAACCTTTGTTAGAAGAAATAGCAACGACCAAAACCTTTTTAACCTCACGCTCTTCAGCAAATTTACTGCCGGCATCATCATCCAGAGTAGCACTTAAATCCTGTAGCAACTGGGTCAGCTTTTCAGCATAAGGTCTCATAGATGTGATCGCATCCTGAGCCTTACTCAATTTTGCAGCCGATACCATTTTCATGGCACTGGTAATCTGCATCGTTGAGGAAACCGAAGTTATTCTGCTACGTAATTCTTTTAAGTTTGCCATTTTTATTTAGTATTGAGTATTGAGCAATTGGTTGTTAATTGCTCAATACCTTTATAATTTTGAATTTAAATACTGCAACCCGAAATCTAGGATTTCAAATCTTTGTACTCAATACTAGCTTCTGTACTTAGATGAAAGTTCTTTAGCAGCCTGAGTTAAAGTATCAATTACTTCATCAGTTAACTTTCCTGCTTTTAGAGTATCAAGAACATCTCTGTGCTTGGCATCAAGATATTCGATATAATCTCTTTCAAACTCTCTAACTTTTTCTACCGGTACATCTCTTAAAAGGTTCTTGGAACCGGCATAGATGATCGCGATCTGGTTTTCTACCGGGTAAGGATCGTTTTGTCCCTGCTTTAGGATCTCTACGTTACGCTTACCTTTCTCGATCACGTTCATAGTCGCAGCATCAAGGTCTGAACCAAACTTAGCGAATGCTTCAAGTTCACGATACTGAGCCTGGTCAAGTTTTAAAGTACCAGCCACTTTCTTCATAGACTTGATCTGTGCAGAACCACCCACACGAGATACAGAGATACCCACGTCAATCGCAGGACGCACCCCTGAGTTAAATAAGTCTGATGTTAAGAAGATCTGTCCATCTGTAATCGAAATTACGTTTGTTGGAATATATGCTGAAACGTCCCCTGCCTGAGTCTCGATAATTGGAAGGGCAGTAAGCGATCCACCACCTTTCACCTTATCCTTAAGAACATCTGGAAGGTCGTTCATTTGTTTTGCAATATCATCATCGTTGATCACCTTCGCAGAACGCTCAAGAAGTCTTGAGTGAAGGAAGAATACATCCCCGGGATATGCTTCACGTCCTGGTGGACGACGAAGTAAAAGGGAAACCTCACGATAAGCAACCGCCTGCTTGGAAAGATCATCATAAACGATCAATGCAGGACGACCTGTATCTCTAAAATACTCACCAATTGCTGCACCTGCGAAAGGAGCATAAACCTGCATTGGAGCAGGATCTGATGCGTTAGCTGCTACGATTGTAGTATAAGCTAAAGCTCCCTTGTCTTCAAGAACCTTAGCGATCCCTGCTACAGTAGAGGCTTTTTGCCCAATAGCTACATATATACAATATACCGGCTCACCGGCATCATAAAATTCTTTCTGGTTAAGGATGGTATCGATACAAACAGTAGTTTTTCCTGTTTGACGGTCACCAATTACAAGCTCACGCTGTCCTCTTCCTACGGGTACCATCGCATCGATAGACTTAATCCCCGTTTGTAACGGCTCGGTTACAGGCTGACGATAGATTACCCCAGGAGCTTTACGCTCAAGCGGCATCTCAAAAGTCTCGCCTTCAATTGGTCCTTTCCCATCAATAGGGTTCCCCAGAGTATCAACCACACGGCCAACAATTCCTTCCCCTACTTTGATAGAAGCGATACGCTGAGTTCTTTTTACAGTAGAACCTTCTTTAATCTCCTTTGCAGGACCTAAAAGTACTACCCCAACGTTGTCTTCCTCAAGATTAAGAACAATCCCTTCCAGACCGCTTTCAAACTGTACTAATTCTCCATACTGAGCATTAGCCAATCCATAAACGTTAGCAATACCGTCACCTACGGTTAGAACGGTACCTACTTCATCTAAAGAGGCCTTGGATTCAAAACCTGATAATTGTTGTTTTAATATTGCTGATACTTCAGCAGGATTTACTTCTGCCATAATTATTCAAGATAAAAT
>JBFIMP010000107.1:0-8663 GCA_041611635.1 Christiangramia sp. | reverse complement strand
TATTCCTGAAACTGCCAAGGAAAAACCTCAAAAAGGAAAGGTAGTAGCTGTTGGTGCCGGAACCAAGGATCACAAGATGACCGGTAAAGAAGGTGATATGGTGTTGTATGGTAAATATGCTGGTACTGAGCTTAAGCTTGAAGGTACAGACTATTTGATCATGCGCGAAGACGATATACTGGCAATAGTATAATCTCACTGCATTAAATTTTCCTGCATCCGCAGGAGATCAACTTATCATAAAATTTATTAACCAAATTTTTTCAGGGTTTTGAGAACTCTAGAAATTTAAAATTTATAAAAATGGCAAAAGATATAAAATTTGACATCCAGGCCCGTAACGGGATTAAACGTGGAGTAGATGCATTGGCCAATGCTGTAAAGGTGACTTTAGGGCCTAAAGGTCGTAACGTGATTATTAGTAAGTCATTTGGTGCACCAACAGTAACCAAGGATGGTGTTACTGTTGCAAAAGAGATCGAACTTGAAGATGCTCTTGAAAACATGGGAGCACAAATGGTTAAGGAAGTAGCTTCCAAAACCAACGATCTTGCCGGTGACGGTACTACTACCGCTACCGTTCTTGCTCAGGCCATCGTAAAGGAAGGTCTTAAGAACGTAGCAGCGGGTGCAAACCCAATGGATCTTAAAAGAGGAATAGATAAGGCTGTTGAGGCACTTACGGCCGATCTTGCCAAGCAAACAAAAGAGGTAGGCGATTCTTCTGAAAAGATCAAGCAGGTAGCATCTATTTCTGCAAATAATGATGATAAAATTGGTGATCTTATCGCCCAGGCTTTTGATAAGGTTGGAAAAGAAGGTGTGATCACTGTAGAAGAAGCAAAAGGAACTGAAACTCACGTAGACGTGGTTGAAGGGATGCAATTCGACAGAGGATACCTTTCTCCTTATTTCGTGACCAATTCAGAAAAAATGACTGCAGATCTTGAAGATCCTTATATTCTTCTTTTTGATAAGAAGATATCTTCAATGAAAGACCTGCTTCCTGTACTCGAGCCAGTTGCTCAGTCTGGAAAACCTTTATTGATCATTGCTGAAGATGTAGATGGAGAAGCGCTTGCTACTCTTGTAGTTAACAAACTTCGTGGATCATTGAAGATCGCAGCTGTTAAGGCTCCAGGTTTCGGTGACCGTAGAAAAGCAATGTTAGAAGACATCGCTATCCTAACCGGAGGTACTGTAATTTCTGAAGAAAGAGGATTTACTTTAGAGAATGCAACTATCGATATGTTAGGTACTGCAGAGAAAGTAGCTATCGATAAGGATAATACTACCATCGTAAACGGTGCTGGTAATAATAGTGAAATCGAAAACAGAGTAAACCAGATCAAAGCTCAGATCGAGTCTACCACTTCAGATTACGATAAAGAGAAACTTCAGGAACGTCTGGCTAAATTAGCCGGTGGTGTTGCCGTACTTTATGTAGGTGCAGCTTCAGAAGTTGAAATGAAAGAGAAGAAAGACCGTGTAGATGATGCCCTTCATGCAACCAGAGCGGCTGTGGAAGAAGGAATCGTTGCCGGTGGTGGTGTAGCTTTAGTTAGAGCACAGGCTGTACTAAGCAAGATCAAGACTGAAAATTCTGATGAAGCAACCGGGGTACAGATTGTTTCCAGAGCTATCGAATCTCCTCTAAGAACTATCGTAGAGAATGCAGGTGGTGAAGGTTCTGTAGTGATTAACAAGGTACTTGAAGGTAAAAAAGACTTTGGATATGATGCTAAGACCGATACATATGTGGATATGATGAAGGCTGGTATTATAGATCCTAAGAAAGTAACCAGAGTAGCTCTAGAGAATGCTGCTTCTGTTGCCGGAATGATCCTTACTACTGAGTGTGCATTGATCGATCTTCCAGAAGATAATGCCGGTGGCGGAGGAATGCCACAAGGTATGGGAGGCGGAATGCCAGGAATGATGTAAAAGGAAAAGGATGACGTTAGTTAATAGGCGTCAGACTTTTTTACAATAAAAAAACCCGCTTCTTTAAGAGGCGGGTTTTTTATTTAAATTTCTTAAAGATCTTATTATTCAGGTTCCTGCATAAAATCGAAACCACCTTTTCTAAGATTGATCCCAAATTCCAGGTAAGCTTTCATACAGGCCAGGAAATTAGCCCATCCGCCAGAATTTCTACCAAACCACTGAAGTCCTTCTTCGTTATTTTCCATTTTTCCTTCTGTGATCTTCACCAGGGTTTGATCTTTAGAGATCGATTCCAGTTTTATTTCTACAGAAAGTGTTTTTCCTGGCGCACCTTCCCATTCAAAAGTGATAAGCTTTGGTTCGGTGATCTTTTTTCCGGTTACGGGAAATGTCATGTCGAACTCAGGAAATTTCCATTTTACGGTTTTGCCTTCTTCTAATGGGCCGGTACTTTCAGAGATGAAATAATGGGCCATCTTTTCGGGATTTACGATAGCATCAAAGACCTCCTTGCTGGATTTGGCAATTTGCAGGGCCGAGTGAATCTCAAGCTGTTTCATGTTTTTCATGATTTAATTCAGGATCTCAATATCGGAATATTAAGCATAAAGTCTAAATTTTACAGATTCTGCTTAATCCTGCTCCTCCTGTACATCTTCATTTTTTGAGGACTTGCTGGATCTCAGGAAATATTTAGGACTTACACCGTACTTTTCTTTAAAGATCTTTGAGAAATAGCTGCGGTTATTTAAACCAATGGCGGTTACGATCTCTGATATATTCTTTTCTGAAAGATGAAGCATTTCTTTAGCCGCTTCCAGCTTCACATGCTGCATATATTTATTCACCGTTAGGTTGTAAATATATTTAAAGCCTTCCTGAAGCTTATTTACATTAGTTCCGGCTTCTTTAGCCAGGGATTCTACGGTAAGGTTTGTGCTTAGGTCTCCCTGTATTCTTTTAGCCACATAATCCACCTTTTCGATATCAGATTTTCTAAGGATCTTGGGTAGGTTCTCCCCGTTCTCATCATCTTGATATTGGGCAATCTGTATTACCAGCATTTCAAACGCCTTGCCTTCAAGAAAAAGATTTCTTAGAAAGCCAGTGTAATCTATGGCGTTGATATCATCCATAAGATCGGCGGCTTTTATACTGTAATTTCCCTGGTAGAAAAATTGTTTTTCAGAAACAGCATCTTTAAAAAGTTCTTTCAGGGTTGGGTCCAGGTCTTTAAAATTGTAATTAGTTCTGTGTGCAAAAACAGACCTGATGATCTCCAGGCTGGATACATGGGTGCGTTGGTCTTTCTTAAAATATAAAATGTGTCCTTCGTAGCCATTACTGCTTACCACGATATTTTGATAGGTGTCTATCTCATGTAATTTCTGGTCTTTCTGAAACCTGTGACCAACACTCCCTTCAGAACAGAAAATAAACTTAAGTGGATGTACGGTATTCAGGGAAAAGTGTATCTCTACATCTTCATAAAACTTACAATTATAAGTGATGATGCCCATTCCGGAATCAAAACTAACTCCTTTAATGTATCCATCGCCTATTTCCTCTGGGATTTCCAGGGTAAGTTCACCGCTGTTATGGTTTATTTCGGCATTTAATGTATCGGCAAAATCCTCTAGAATTTCATTTACCGGTAGGGTTTTTACATCAATTCTCATTCGTATGTTCAGTACATTTCGTGCTTATAAAATTAAGCGTTTTTTAAGAGAGTAGTATAATAATGGAGGTGGATTAAAATTATAATTCGTGTGAAAAATTAAGAACCTGAACTCAAGATATCGCTTTTTGAACTAATGCTAAGGCGAAAAACGTCAGAATTAATCTTATTTTCACTGTTTATCAGGAATTTGGGGGTCTTAGCTGAATTAGAAACTTTTGTTAAAACTTTTTTGATGCATCTTTTTGAAGGTAATTTCAGCAAAAACAGTTGATAAAAGCAGTTTATAACCCATGCCCGTCTTTACATAGCTTAGAAAATCTGAATAGGGTGTTTTTTAGTCTACAGAAACCTGAGCCGGTAGCTCAAAATCGAAATTATAGATTGTTATACTCGTAATTCTGTTTTTTTTGCTTATCCTGCGAAGGATAACTATCGTAGAAAATTTATAAAACTATACTATTCGAATTTTCGTAAATTTTATAAATGCCTAATAGTATAAAACTTTAATTATGTCCAAAAATTATTATGATCCAGCCGATTTGAGAAAATTCGGGGAGATAACAGAATGGAGTGAAGAACTTGGTACTAAATTTTTTGATTATTATGGGAAGGTGTTTGAAGAGGGAGCTCTTTCTGCGCGGGAGAAATCGCTCATCGCCCTTGCCGTTTCCCATGTTGTGAAATGTCCCTATTGTATTGATGCCTATACCAAGGATGGACTCCAGCGGGGCATCACCAAGGAAGAGATGATGGAGGCGGTTCATGCCGGTGCAGCCATAGAAAGTGGTGCCACTCTGGTACACGGTGTTCAAATGATGAATAAGTACAAAAAGCTAAGTATGTAAGTTTTTTCAGAAAATCTGAACTAACTCTATAAGCACGAATTTTTTTATGTCTATAAAATCTCTTAAAGCACGAAAGGACGATCTTTCAAGTCCTCAAAATCAACTCGAATTTCTAAGTAACGGAATCTTTAAAAAAGGGGAATTACCAACCTTTAAACAAAAAATATCTGAAACCGGAAATTTTCCTCTTAAACCTAGAAGCCTGGAAATATTACAGCTAAACCTGGGGTACATGTGTAACCAGGTTTGCTCCCATTGTCATGTAGATGCAGGTCCCGATAGAAAGGAGATCATGACGGTAGAGACGATGCAGCAATGTCTGGAGGTGATAAAGACCACGGGAGCTCATACCCTGGATCTTACCGGCGGTGCGCCAGAGATGAATCCTAATTTCCGGTGGTTCGTCGAGGAAGCTTCTAAAGCTGGAATTAAAGATTTTATCGTTCGATCGAACCTCACCATCATTCTGGCGAATAAAAAATATCATGATCTGCCTGAATTCTTTAAAAAACATAATGTTCATGTAGTTTCATCCCTGCCATTTTACAAACGTGAAAAGACAGATAAACAGCGTGGGAGCGGAGTTTTTGATAAATCTATCAAAGCGTTGCAAATGCTGAATGAAGTGGGCTATGCGCAGGAGGGAACGGGACTTAAACTAGATCTTGTTTATAATCCTTCGGGAGCATTCTTACCAACAAACCAGCAGGCCATGGAAAAGGATTTTAAGGTGGCTTTAAAAGAGGATTTCAATATAGATTTTGATAACCTATTTGCGATCACCAATTTGCCAATTAGTCGTTTCCTGGAGTATTTGATCGCTTCAGAAAACTATGAAGATTATATGCACGCCCTGGTAGATGCTTATAATCCTTCTGCAGTAGAAAATGTAATGTGTACAAATACTATTTCTATTAGCTGGGATGGCTGGTTATATGATTGTGATTTCAACCAGATGCTAGATCTAAAAGTAAATAGCAAGGTGAAACATATAAGCGAATACAACGAAGACCTTTTGAACGACCGGGAAATCATTATTTCGCAGCATTGTTATGGTTGCACCGCCGGTGCTGGTAGTAGCTGCCAGGGAAGTGTGGCCTAAATTGAAGTCAATGAAAGATCTGCTTTTTCCTATTTTATTGCTTTTTACATTCGCACCCATAAATGCCCAGGATTCTGTGGATGAATTGCTGAAAAAATATAATACGGGAAGTGTTTCTTATATTTCAGTGGAAGAACTTAGAATGAAACAGCTTAAAGATGAAGTAGTATTGCTGGACACCAGAAGGGCTGAAGAATTTGAAGTAAGTCATATTGAAGATGCCTTCCTGGTGGGCTATGACGATTTCAACCTGGAAAAATTGCCGGAGATATCTAAAGATAAAACAATCATTGTGTACTGTTCCCTGGGTATAAGATCTGAACAAATTGGAGAAAAATTGAAAAAGGCCGGTTTTGAAAATGTCCAGAATTTATTTGGTGGTATTTTCGAATGGAAGAACACGGGCTTTCCGGTTGTGGATGATCTGGGAAACTCTACAGAAAAAGTTCATGCCTATTCAAAACAATGGGCCAAATGGCTTAATAATGCCGAAAAAATCTATTAAGTGAGCAAGAAAAATCTATTGATCATATTTACGAAAAATCCTGTTGCGGGTAAGGTTAAAACAAGACTGGCCCGGGATATTGGAAATGAGAATGCCTTGAAGGTCTATAAATTTCTACTAGAGCACTCCCATAGCATTACCTCTCCATTGAATATTACCAAACAGGTACATTATTCTGAAGAAATTCCAGATGATGATCTTTGGGATCAGGGAGATTTCACAAAAAAACTTCAGTATGGAAAAGACCTGGGTATTAGGATGGAGAATGCTTTTAGAGAAGGGTTTGAAGAAGGCTTTGAAAAGATCATCATTATTGGAAGTGATCTTTTTGAACTGAGAACAAGCGATATTGCAGATGCTTTTACAGCTTTAGAAGATAATGATTACGTCATAGGACCTTGTGAGGATGGAGGTTACTATCTACTAGGCATGAATAAATTAAATACTGAGGTTTTCAGGAACAAATCATGGAGTACATCCAGTGTGCTCACAGATACTCTGAACGATATAAAGTATAGCAGGGTAAAACACCTGCGAATTCAAAACGATATAGATGTGCTGGGAGATATTGAAGGTCATCCGGCATTTAAGAACTTTTTAAAATATGACAGACAGAATTAATGAAGCCGTAGATTATTTAAGGTCTAAAGGCTTTGAAGAACCTGAGGTTGGGATCATTTTAGGTACAGGTCTAGGGAAACTACTCGATGATGTGGCAATAGAAGTTGTTGCCAGTTATAATCATATTCCTTATTTCCCTACAGCTACTGTAGAGTTTCATAAAGGGAAATTGATCTACGGTACTTTAGAAGGGAAAAAAGTGATCATCATGCAGGGAAGATTTCATGTATATGAAGGTTACAGCCTCTCTGATGTTACTTTCCCGGTTAGGGTCATGAAGCGCCTGGGGATGAAAAGATTATTGGTTTCCAATGCTTCTGGAGCGATTAACCTGGATATGAAGAAAGGTGAATTGATGCTTATAGATGATCATATCAATTTACAGGGTGGATCTCCACTCGCATTTCGCGGTGTAGACAAATTAGGCGAGCGCTTTGTAGATATGAGCGAACCTTATGATGCTAAAATGAATTCCCTTTTTGAGGAAGCCGCTAAAAACAACAATATTAAGTTGCATAAAGGAGTATATGCCGCAGTGCTGGGTCCTCAACTGGAGACCAGGGCAGAATACCGGTATTTAAAAATAATAGGGGCCGATGCTGTAGGAATGAGTACAGTACCCGAAATTATCGTAGCCAATCATTTAGGAATTCCTGCTGCAGCCATTTCTGTGATCACAGATCAGGGCGATCCAGATAATCTGGAAAAGGTAGATATTCAGGATATTCTTGCTAATGCAGCAAAAGCAGAACCAGATATGGTAAAATTATTTAAAGAATTAATACAGAAAATATAATGAGCTATTTAGAAACTACCAAGGATGTATATAGGGAAGCAGCACTAACACCAGACGTGGGCTTATGTTGCACGACCAATCCTATCTGGGAATTACCCGGTCTTAAGATTCCCAGGATCATGCAGGAAATGAACTATGGTTGCGGAACTACCGTTCATGCGCGTGATCTTACCAATAATCCAAAAACCCTATATGTAGGCGTTGGTGGAGGCATGGAACTCTTGCAATTTGCTTATTTCTCAAGGCAAAAATCGGGTGTTGTTGGAGTGGATGTTGTAGATGAAATGCTGGAGGCTTCCCGAAAGAATTTTGTAGAGGCTGAAGAGTTGAATCCATGGTTTAAATCTGAGTTCGTTGACCTTAAAAAAGGAGATGCGACAGATCTACCCGTAGAAGATAATTCAATTGATGTAGCTGCTCAGAACTGTCTATTCAATATTTTCAAGACAGAAGAGCTTACCAAGGCATTAAAAGAAATGTACCGCGTGTTAAAACCTCATGGTAGATTAGTGATGAGCGATCCTACCTGTGAGCAGGAAATGAATGAAGAGTTAAGAAATGATGAAAGACTGCGCGCATTATGTCTTAGCGGAAGCCTTTCTATCAAAGATTATGTAAAAGCATTGACCGATGTTGGTTTTGGAACGATCGAGATAAGGGCCAGAAAACCCTATAGAATCCTTGATCCTAAAAATTATCCTACAGATGAACTCATCTATATAGAGTCTATTGAAGTTGCCGCGATCAAAGACCCAATGCCAGAAGATGGTCCCTGCATCTTTACCGGAAAAGCCGCGATCTATTATGGAGATCAGGATCATTTTGACGATGGGAAGGGGCATATTTTATTAAAGAATCAGCCCCTGGCTATCTGTGATAAGACCGCTGGAGCTTTAGCTTCTTTGGGCAGAGATGATATCTTTATTAGTGAGTCAACTTTCCATTATGATGGTGGAGGTTGTTGTTAATTTTAGGTAGGATTATGAAATAAGCATATCGGGAATAATATGTAAGGGCCAATTGAGAAGTGTGAATTATATCTTACAATTGGCTTTGCATTCCTAAGAATAAAGAATTAATAATAGAAGTCATTTTGTCCCGAGGCTTCGGGAGTTTGGGAATCTTATTAGATAATGAATTAGATAAATTCAGAGTGACGACAGTAC
>JBFIMP010000106.1:0-8827 GCA_041611635.1 Christiangramia sp. | reverse complement strand
GGCTTCTCACCCTTGATTTAAATTCTTTCAAATTTCAAACATAAAAAAAGCTCCATCTTTCGATGAAGCTTTAGAGCGGGAGACCGGGTTCCCTTCGACTTCGCTCAGGACAGGCTTCTCACCCTTGATTCAAATTCTTTCAAATTTCAGACATAAAAAAAGCTCCATCTTTCGATGAAGCTTTAGAGCGGGAGACCGGGTTCGAACCGGCGACATTCAGCTTGGAAGGCTGACGCTCTACCAACTGAGCTACTCCCGCCTTTCGCTGCAAATATAATCTGAAACGATTTCAAAATCCAAAAAAAATCACAGCTTTTTTAAAAAATGATATCCTCGAATTACGTATCCCAGATTCATATAAAATTTATGTGAAGCAAAATTTTCGACATAAGAATTCAATTCCATTGTCTCACAGTCTTTTGACCTGGCATATTCATGTATAAATTCCATTAGCGACCTCCCAATTCCCATTCCCTGGAATTCATCTTCAATGTAAATATGATCGGCTTCACACGATCTTCCAGCATAATGTCGGGTCATAAACCAGAGACCAAAAACTCCTATCAGCTTGTTTTGATAGTAAACCCCGAAACATTCGTAATTCTGATCGAACATCTCCAGCAGGCGTTGCCTCAGTAATGCCTCTGGTGGCGGCTGCTGATGCAGTTTCTTGAGATAGGGTAAAACTTTGGCGGAATCTTCCTTTAAAATCTTGTTAAATGCCACTTCCATCGTTCTGTTTTCTGCTAAAATAGTCATATTTTTAGCTTCGACTTACAAACCGAAATTACTCTTAAACATTTTTCATGAAAAATAAAACCGGAAAGATCCAGGACTTAATAGATATAAAATTATTAGAAAAAAGAAAGATCTACATGTGGGGTGAAGTGAGTGACAAATCTGCTAAATATGTGATCGACAGGCTGGAATATCTGGACCTTGAAGGGGAAGGAGAAATTCAGTTATTCATTAACAGCCCTGGTGGCTATGTAACCGATGGGTTTGCAATTTATGATACCATTATGAGCTTATCTTCACCAGTGTCTACCATTTGTACTGGTCTGGCAGCTTCAATGGGATCCATTTTACTTTCAGCAGGTAAAAAAGGAAGAAGATTTATACAACCTCATGCAAAAGTAATGATCCACCAGCCTAGTGGTGGCGCCAGAGGTCAGGCTTCCAATATCGAGATCGCAGCTAATGAGATCCTTAAAACAAAACATCTTAGCGCCGAGATTCTTGCTGAAAACTGTGGCCAGACCGTAGAAAAAGTACTTAAGGATTTTAATCGTGATTACTGGATGGACGCAAAAGAATCTATAGATTATGGTATCGTAGACGGCATCTACAAAAGATAAACATGGAAATAAAGCACAAAGAGAATAACAGTCGCGGGATGTTCTATATCGAAAATGAGAAAGGACTTATAGGTGAATTAACCTATCATAAAAGCGGAGACAACGTTCTCACTATAGACCATACCGAGGTTAAACGAGAGATGGAGAACCAGGGTATAGGCTCTAAACTTATTGCTAAAAGTGTGGAGTACGCGAGGGAAAATAATTTAAAGATCGATCCCCTCTGCCCTTTTGCCGAAGTGAAATTCGACCAGAATGAATCTTACTCAGATGTGAGAGTTTCTTAGTATTACCTCACCCGAAGAACTAAATTTAAACATGCGCTGCCCCTCTTTATTAATTACTTTATGTTTTCTGCTACTTTTAAGCAGCTGTAAGAATGATAAAGAGGAGCCAGGCATTGTAGATGAAGAGCGCAACGAGGTTGAAGAGCGCAATGAGGTTGAAGAAATCACGCAACTTACCGATGCTGATGAAATTGAAGATTTCCTTGAAGACCTCCAGGAAGAAACTACAGTTATTTATCATCCCAAAGACATCCTGGAATTTTACCAGGAAAATGACTTTGAACCGGTTTGGACAAACCGTAAATTAAGAGAAGACCTTTATAGCAATATTGAAAGCATTGAAGAGGAAGGCCTGTTCTTTGAAGATTACCACGGAGAAAAGATTCAGCAGCTGCTTTCTAGCCTTAATAGCAATCTAGAGGAAGAAAACAATCTGCTCGAAATTTTGCTTACCGATGCCTTTTTTAGGTTATCCCATGACCTTGCTACTGGCAAACTTAATCCTAAAGATATTTACGATATCTGGGGAACTCCTGTAAATGAAATAAATCCAAAAGAGTCTTTAATAAGTGCTATTGCTAAGGGAGATATAAGTGAAACCCTGGAATCTATCAAACCAAAGCATATGGTTTATCAGGGATTAAAAAAAGCCTTGAAAGAATTTAAAAAAACAGATTGGAGAAATGCTCCAGCAACCCGATTAAACAGCGGGAAATTGATAAGACCGGGAGAGTCTGATGACAGAATGTTCTCCATAACAAAAAGACTGTCTGAACTTGGTCACTATCAGGGAAATATAGACAGTACGAACACGAGGTACAATGAGAGCATTCAGAATGCCTTAAAGGAATTTCAAAAGGAACATGACCTTCAGATTGATGGTTTACTTGGAAATACCACCATAAAAAATCTTAATTACACCAAGGAAGACAGGTTGCACCAGATCCTTGTAAATCTTGAAAGATGGCGCTGGTACCCAAGAGATCTTGGAGAACATTATATTATCGTTAATATCCCTAACTATGAACTCACCGTAGTTAAAGATGGAGACACCATCAGGACGCACAAGACCATGGTAGGAACTGAAATTAGAAGAACCCCCGTATTCTCTGATAAAATTGGCTATATCATTTACAATCCAACCTGGACCATCCCACCTACCATCAAAAAGAATGACGTGATACCTGGAGCTTCGAGGGATATTAATTATTTAAAAAAGAAAAACATTAAGATCTATGATGGGTCGGGAAAAATCGTAGATCCCTCTGAGGTAGACTGGAATTCATCAAAAGCAAAATCTTATACCTATCGTCAACCAGCAGGCCCTACCAATCCTTTAGGTATTGTAAAGATCATCTACCCTAATGAATACATGATCTATTTACATGACACTCCTTCAAAAAAATTGTTCGATAACAATGCGAGAGCCCAGAGTTCAGGATGCGTTAGGGTTGAAGATGCTCTTGGCCTGGCAGGTTATTTATTGAGCGACCAGGATAAGTATGATAAAAAAAAGATCGATGAAATATTAAAATCTGGTAAGACTACAGAAATTAAAGTGACCCAGAACGTGAGAGTTCATCATTTTTACTGGACAGCATTCCAAAAAAAAGATACCATCAAATATATTGATGATATCTATGATCTTGATCAAAAACTCTGGCATCTTCTTAAACCAGAATCTTAATTTATACGTTTAAAAAATCTGAATTTTCAAGATAGTTTTTATCATTCTTGTGAATATATACTACAGACTTCCCTTTGATCTTATTTATGAGTTCCTTGGCAATCTTATTTGGTACTGCAGGACAACCATAACTTCTACCCAGTCTACCTATTCTCTTAATAAAATCTGGTTCAGCATAATCTGCTCCATGAATCACCACGTATCGCTCACGGGCATTGGAATTAAAACCTTTTTCCATACCATCAATAAAAAGGGATAATCCGTTTTTACCATAGTAAGTTTCTCCGGTAACATAGAAACCTAAAGAACTTTTATGGGAATTTTGTTTATTGGAAAAATTTTCAGCGAACTCTCCGCCGGTATTCCG
This sequence comes from Christiangramia sp., assembly GCA_041611635.1. Classification (GTDB taxonomy): domain Bacteria; phylum Bacteroidota; class Bacteroidia; order Flavobacteriales; family Flavobacteriaceae; genus Christiangramia. The sequence goes on along the minus strand of JBFIMP010000106.1, from coordinate 5,128 downwards.
ACCGTGTGCTACAAAAGTATTAAAGATCACCTCCTGTGTATCCATATTCAGGATCCACATCCTTTTCTTGGTAGAAGAAAGATTGAAATCAATTACTGTTAGCAGGGGATTTGAAATTTTACCGGCATCATCAAGCTTCATATAACCACTAATTGCTTTTTCAAAGACAGGTAATTGAGGCATAGTGGAATTTTTCAGGGAAAATGATTCGTATAATTCCAGTACCTTATCTTCAAATGATTTCTCAACTTCAAGCTTTTTAGAAAGCCTATCATTTATTCCGGAATCTTTAGAGTTGTTGATCTCAGTCGTACTACTAAAGGCAAATGAGAAAATTAAAACTCCAACAACCGTAAGGATTCTATACTTCATATAAATTATATTTTTTTATGTTCTGTTAATAAAAACCAAAAGCCCTGCCAACATACAAAATTTCAAAACTAATCTGCAAAAAAGCTGAGATTTAACATCAAGGGCGGTTATAATACTTTAAATGAGCTATATAATATGATTTTTAATTGTGCAGTATTAACGTAGAAACCTGCATATTATTCTATGAACTTTCCATTTAAATGTTAAAAATTTAAAACAATATTTATCTAAGGGACAGCAAGTAATGTTAAACCCTTTGAAGAAGTGAAGAGCAGCAATTTGCAGATCCTAATTATATATCTGGCTACTTAGGAATATCAAGAACATACCTGTAAGCAATTCTTGCCCTAATAAAGTATGATAGGCGAAAAGAGGATCATCATCTGAAAATGTATTCTTAGGAAAATGATCGCTATCCAGCAGTATGAATAGATTTAATAAAACATTATACCATGTTACTCTGGCATTACATGCAATTGTTTTTATCTTTAACACCAAATTATTTTAACAGATGAACAAGAAAGTCCTTTTAATGATATTGGATGGTTGGGGAATTACTCAAAATGAAGATGTTTCGGCAATCGCAAAAGCTAAAACCCCCTTTATGGATTCACTTCAGGGGAAGTTCCCCCATGCAACTTTAAGAACTGATGGTATGAATGTTGGGCTTCCTGAAGGGCAGATGGGAAATTCTGAAGTTGGACATATGAATCTTGGAGCTGGCCGTATAGTCTATCAGGATCTGGTAAAGATCAATATGGCGGTAGAGAAAGACACCCTTATTGACGAGCCTGTATTAGAAGAAGCCTTCAACTATGCTGTAAAGAATAATAAACCAGTACATTTTATGGGACTGGTAAGTGATGGTGGAGTGCATTCGCATATCAAACACTTAAAAGGCCTGCTATCTGCTGCCGAAAAATTAGGAGTGAAACAAAAATATGTACATGCCTTTACCGATGGTCGTGATGTAGACCCACATTCTGGAAAGGGATTCATTGAAGACTTGCTTCCGCATCTTGAGAAAACGAATTCTAAGTTAGCCTCGGTAATAGGCAGGTATTATGCCATGGATCGGGACAAACGCTGGGAACGAGTAAAACTGGCCTATGACCTTATTGTAAAAGGCAGAGGAAAGGAAACCACAGATGCTGTGGCATCCATCCAGGAAAGTTATGATAATGATGTAAGTGACGAATTCATCAAACCTATTGTATTAACGGGAGATGATGGTAAGCCTGTAGCTACACTGAATGAAAAAGACGTAGTTATCTATTTCAATTTCAGAACAGACAGGGGTAGACAACTTACTCAGGCTTTATCCCAGGAAGATTTCCCTGAGTATGATATGAAGAAACTAGCCCTGTACTATGTCACTATGACCAAGTATGACGACAGGTTTGAAAATATTAATGTGATATTCAAAAAATCCAATATCAAAGCCACGCTTGGCGAGGTATTAGAATATGAAGGAAAAAAACAAATAAGGATCGCCGAGACCGAAAAGTATCCTCATGTCACCTTTTTCTTTTCCGGAGGTCGTGAAGAACCCTTTGAAGGAGAAAAAAGGATAATGTGTAATTCTCCAAAAGTAGCTACCTACGATCTACAGCCAGAGATGAGCGCTTTTGAAATAAAGGATAAGATCGTGCATGAAATCGACAAGGAATCTGCAGATTTCATTTGTCTGAATTTCGCAAATCCAGACATGGTTGGTCATACCGGAGATTTTGATGCTGCAGTAAAGGCATGCGAGACCGTAGATACCTGTGCTAAGGCAGTAGCTGAAAAGGCCTACGACCATGGATATTCAGTCATAATAATTGCCGACCACGGAAATAGTGAGGTCATGAAAAATCCAGATGGCAGCCCAAATACGGCTCATACCACCAATCCGGTACCATTGATCCTTATGGATAAGGATGTAAAAAGTATTAACGATGGTAAGTTAGGAAACATCGCCCCGACTATTTTAAAACTCATGGGTATTACCCAACCAGATTTAATGACCGAAGACCCATTAATATAAATTCTATGAAAAGATTTTTGATCGTATTAGCAGCTTTAACCATAAGTTGTGGAAATACTGTAAGAGAAACAAAAAACGAAAAATCCAGCACAGACCAGATCGAAGAAGCAGAACTTCAAAAAGATATGCTCTTAGGAAATTTTGAGAAAAAAGATCTACAGCAAAAACCATTTTCAAACTGGTTTGAATCGGGATATACAAAGTTTTCTCCACATACGGCTGCGATGGAAACCATCGAAGAAAATATTGGAAATTATGAAATAAAAGTATTTATGGGTACCTGGTGTGGAGACAGCAAAAGAGAGGTACCTAAGCTCATCAAGATCCTGGACCAGGCAGATTATAATTATGACAATTTAGAGATGATTGCCGTAGACTATGATAAAAAGACACCCTCCGGGATCGAGGAAGAATTTAATATACAAAGAGTACCAACTATCATTTTTTACAAGGATGGAAAGGAAGTAAACAGGTTTGTTGAGTATTCTCAGGGAGAGAGCATCGAAGAGGATGTCGCAAAAATAGTGAGTGGGAAAAAGTACAAAGATTCCTACACAGACTAACTTATATACGAGCTTAATACATAAATTAGAAAATATTAACTAATTTCGCATATGCCCAATTCTCTAACCTTAGCAGTTGATTTTGACGGGACTATAGTAGAGAACAGATTTCCTGACATAGGAAAACCTATACTTTTTGCTTTTGAGTCCCTTAAGAAATTACAGGATGAAGGTCATCGCATTATCTTGTGGACCTATAGACATGGGGAACGACTTGAAGAAGCTATAAAATTCTGTGAAAAAAACGGATTACAGTTTTACGCCGTTAACAAAAGCTACCCAGAAGAAGAGTTTGATGGCACAATTAGTAGAAAAATTCTCGCAGATATTTTTATTGATGACCGTAATCTTGGAGGGATGAAAGGTTGGGGAGAAATTTTCCAGGTTTTGAGTAACGAGAGACCTGGCAGAGAGAAAAAGAAAAAAAGAACCGGTTTATTCGGAAGATTGAAATAAAATATGATAATACCTAAATCCAGAGAAGAGATAGAATTAATGCGTGAGAGCGCACTGATAGTTTCAAAAACTTTAGGCATGCTTGCTCCGGAGATCAAACCGGGAGTAACCACCTTGCAACTGGATAAATTAGCTGAAGAGTTTATTAGAGATCATAATGCTATCCCGGGATTCCTGGGACTTTATGATTTCCCTAATTCTCTTTGTATGAGCCCAAATGCCCAGGTAGTTCATGGAATACCTAATGACACTCCTCTAAAAGAGGGTGACATTATTTCTATAGATTGCGGGGCCATAAAAAATGGGTTCTACGGTGATCATGCGTACACCTTTGAGGTTGGAGAGGTCGCACCAGAAGTAAAAAAGCTTTTGGATGTCACCAAAGAATCCCTTTATGCAGGGATCAGGGAATTTAAGGCGGGTAACCGTGTTGGTGATGTGGGCTATGCCATACAGAAATATACCGAAGATCATGGTTATGGTGTGGTAAGAGAGCTTGTGGGCCATGGCCTGGGCCGGACCATGCATGAAGATCCTGAAATGCCAAATTATGGCAAAAGAGGTCGGGGAAAGAAATTTGTTGAAGGTATGGTCGTTGCAATAGAACCCATGATTAATATGGGAACAAAAAGAATCAAGCAACTACCTGACGGATGGACAATACTTACTGCCGATAATAAACCAAGTGCACACTTTGAACACAATGTGGCTCTTGTAGACGGCAAACCCGAATTACTATCTACGTTTAAATACATTTATGAATCCTTAAATATTAAAACCAAAGAAGAAGACGAATTTAGAGCAAAAGTTTATGATTAAAAGTTACAGACAGGAAACATGGAAAACCCTACACTATGATTCCTGGGAAGACCGCTTTGTCTACAAGGTCTCCAATTTCGGAAGAATGATCAGTTATCTGAAAAATCCCGAAGGAGACTTAATGAAAGGCGGAAAAGTAGGTGGATATTTAAACTTCGCGGTAAAATTGAAGAATGGAAAACATAAGACGTATTACATTCATCGCATTATTGCTGAAATGTTTTTAGAGAAAAAAGAAGGCGATCAGTACGTGATCCACAAAAACTTTGTGAAGAACGACAACCGCGTTTCTAATTTGGCATGGGCCACCAAAGACGAATGGGTCCAACATCAGTATGACAGTCCTAAAGTAAAGGAGAACAAAAAGAAGAGGAAGCTTAGAAAAGTTACTTCTTACTCCAAATTAACTTATGCGCAGGCTGTTATTCTTAAGAAAAAACTTTTAGATCCCGAAAGAAAAACCCGTATCAGGGTACTTGCAAAACAATTCGGAGTTTCCGAAATGCAATTGTACCGTATAAAATCGGGTGAGAACTGGGGAGATATCGAAGTATAGAGAATGAGTAATCTTTTTAAACTGGCCTTAAATTCAATTCCCAGGCCTGTTCTTATTAGAATTAGTTACCTGGTAAGGCCGTTTTTAAAGATTTATCTTAAAGGCTCACGATATACCGATCCTATTGATGGGAGCGGTTTCAGGAAGTTTTTACCTTATGGTTACGAAAATCAGCGGGAAAATGTTCTTTCCCCATCTACCCTTTCGTTAGAAAGGCATAGGCTTCTATGGCTCTATCTGAAAAACGAAACAGAGTTTTTTAATAAGAGTTTAAAAGTTTTACACTTTGCACCTGAGCAGGCATTTTATAAACTTTTCAGGCAACTTTCGAAT
>JBFIMP010000105.1:0-8885 GCA_041611635.1 Christiangramia sp. | reverse complement strand
TTTTTTTGGTCACTGAAAGTTAGGGATATTATATGTGCCTGCTATGCATTTTAAGTTATGTTTAAAACAATTTCTCGAGTTTTACAGGGAATTTAGCAGAGATAATAGCTGCCTGTAAATCTCATTTTTGTAACAATTTGATTGATAGTTTCTTCTAATTTAAAAACATCGAAATGAAAAAACACATTAATCTTTAGTTTCTAGGTTTTTCTTAGGAATAAACCGCGATAAATTGAGCTTGATTGCCTGACTTAAGAAAAAAGAACTACTTTAAGCAAGTATAATTTGTCTATTATGAAAATACTTTATTTCGTTGTTTTTATGGTTTTTAACTTTAGCTCTGTTATTGCTCAAACCAATCCATTCAAATTCAAGAAAGATCACGATGCTATCCTGGTAAAGGATATGGATGCTTCCGTAAATTTTTATAAGGAGGTATTAGGTCTTGAGGAGATCCTGATTAATGGCCTTCCCGGAAATATTAGATGGTTTCGACTCGATGATAAAGTCCAGATTCACTTAATAGAAAGTACAGATATCCCTGAAACCAGTAAAGGGGCTCATATGAGTTTGAGCACTCCAAGGCTTGGCGAACTCATGGATTTTCTCGAAGCCAACAATATACCTTTTGAGAACTGGCCGGGCGAGGCCAATACTACGAACACCCGCCCAGACGGTGTTAAACAGATCTACCTGCAAGACCCAGATGGATACTGGATCGAGATAAATAATAACAATCTCTAGATCTTATCTGTTGCAACTTTATAGGTTGGATCTTCCAGGATATTAACTTCAATAAGTGCGTCTGCATTCTGCAATAATCGTCTGCAGTCATTACTTAAATGCCTTAAATGCACTTTTTTGCCAACCTTGCTATAACGCTGAGTTACATTATTTAAAGCTTCAATGGCAGACATATCGGCAACGCGGCTGTCCTTAAAATCGATGATGATCTCTTCTGGGTCATTTATCACATCAAATTTTTCCAGAAAATTAGTGGTAGAGGCAAAGAATAATGGGCCATAAATTTCGTAAAGCTTCACGCCATTTTCATCAATAGACTTTCGTGCTCTAATTCTCTTGGCGCTTTCCCAGGCAAAGAACAATGCAGAGAGTATGACACCAACCAGAACTGCTAGGGCTAAATTATGCAGTATGACCGTGATTAACGCAACTATAATTACCAGGAAAATATCTTTTTTAGGTACTTTATTAAAGATCTTTAAACTAGCCCACTCAAAAGTTCCTATCGCTACCATGATCATCACACCTACTAGGGCAGCCATTGGTACCTGTTCTATTATTGGTGCACCAAAAAGTACGATGGCAAGAATAGTGAAGGCTGCAATTATTCCAGACAGTCGTGCTCTGGAGCCGGCAGACAAGTTTACCAGGGTTTGAGCGATCATCGGGCAACCTCCCATTCCAAAAAAGAATCCGTTAAGGACATTGGCACTTCCCTGTGCAACACATTCCCTGTTACCATTTCCTTTGGTTTCGGTAATTTCATCAACCAGGTTTAAAGTAAGCAGGCCTTCTGTTAGTCCAACAGCAGCCATGATCATGGAATATGGTGCAATGATTTCTATGGTTTCCCAGGTTAAGGGGATATTTGGAATATGAAAAGGTGGAAATCCTCCACTTACAGAAGCAATATCTTCTACTGTTTTAGTGTCTATTCCCAGGAAGTACACCAGGATAAATACAACAATAATTGCTACTAGGGAAGAAGGAACCGCTTTGGTTAATTTAGGTAATAATACTACGATAGCTATAGTTAAAGCTACCAGACTTGCCATGATGTATAGTGAAGTTCCGGTTAGCCAGACAATATCACCGTTTACAACAGTTTTAAACTGATCTAACTGAGACATGAAAATGATTATAGCCAGCCCGTTTACAAAGCCAAACATTACGGGATGAGGTACCAGGCGAATAAATTTCCCCAGTCTAAAGACTCCAATTACAATTTGAATAACACCCGCCAAGGCTACCGCGGCGAGTACGTATTCCAGACCATTAGACTTCATCAAGGCAATTAAAACAATTACCGTTGCCCCGGCTCCACCAGAGATCATTCCGGGTCTTCCTCCAAATATTGCGGTTACCAGTCCCATGATAAACGAAGCATAAAGTCCCATTAAAGGCGGAAATCCTGCTAATATAGCGAACGATAGCGATTCAGGGATCATGGTCATCGCCACGGTTAGCCCGGCAAGTACTTCCGTTTTGTAATTTACCTCTTGTTTAAAGTCGAATAAGTTCAAAACCTTTTTCATAATCAGTCTTTTTCAGCTTGATTTTAAGAAGCGGCAAAAATAGTTATTAAAAATAGAAGCGCAACCCGATTAGAATATAGATTGAAAAATTTATGAAATTATGATTTTCAGCTATTTATAATTTATTATTTGGCAATAATGCCGATTAAAAGTTTAGTTTTGGAAGTGGCTGAGCCTCAATTGTTAGAAATTCAATAAAGATTAGGTAACAGAATCCAAATGAAATACCTTTGCAAAAATTATCATTATGGCGCATAAGGCCGGATTTGTAAATATTATTGGTAATCCCAACGTGGGAAAATCTACTTTGATGAACGCTTTTGTGGGTGAGAGACTTTCTATCATCACTTCAAAAGCACAAACTACCCGTCACCGAATCCTGGGGATCGTGAACGGGGAAGATTTCCAGGTGATCTTAAGTGATACACCGGGAATCATAAAGCCTGCATATGAGTTACAGGCTTCTATGATGGATTTTGTGAAATCTGCTTTCGAAGACGCAGATGTTCTCATTTATATCGTTGAAATTGGAGAGCAGGGATTAAAAGATGAAGCCTTTTTCAATAAGATCGCTCATTCTGAAGTTCCGGTGCTTTTATTGCTGAACAAGATCGATAAATCTAATCAGGACCAACTGGAAGAACAAGTGGCTTACTGGGCAGAAAAAGTTCCAACGGCAGAGATTCATCCAATCTCGGCTTTAGAGGGCTTTAATGTTTCTGAAGTATTTAACAGGATCATAGAATTACTGCCAGAATCGCCGGCGTTCTATCCAAAAGATACGCTTACAGATAAACCGGAAAGATTCTTTGTAAATGAGATCATTCGGGAAAAGATCCTGATCCATTACAAAAAGGAGATCCCTTACAGTGTAGAGATTGAAACCAGTGAGTTTTTTGAAGAAGATGAGATCATCAGGATGCGAAGTGTGATCATGGTGGAACGCGAAACTCAGAAGGGAATCATCATAGGCCATAAAGGTTCTGCTCTAAAAAGAGTAGGAGTAGAGGCCAGAAAAGACCTGGAGAAATTCTTCGGAAAACAGGTTCACCTCGAACTGTACGTAAAAGTGAACAAAAACTGGCGTAGCGATTCAAAACAGCTTCGTAGATTCGGGTACAACGATAAAAAATAAACTTTTCAGCATAATACAGGAGTAAAGTTAATTGGTTAAAAACCACTATTTTTGCTGCCTGAAATTAATATATAGTTATGGGCAATATTGTCGCCATTGTGGGTAGGCCTAATGTAGGTAAATCAACTTTTTTCAACCGACTTATACAGCGTCGTGAAGCCATTATTGATTCTGTGAGTGGGGTTACCCGTGACAGGCATTATGGTAAGTCTGATTGGAATGGAAAGAAATTTTCATTGATAGATACCGGTGGATATGTAAAAGGTAGTGATGATGTTTTCGAAGCTGAAATCGATAAGCAGGTAGAGCTTGCTATTGATGAGGCAGATGCCATTATTTTTATGGTAGATGTAGAGGATGGAGTTACTTCTATGGATGAGGAGGTTGCCAATTTGCTTAGAAAAGTGAACAAGCCGGTTCTGCTTGCAGTTAATAAAGTAGACAATAATAAACGCCTGGCTAATGCGGTAGAATTCTATGCACTTGGTTTAGGTGAATACTTTCCAATCGCCAGTACCAATGGTAGTGGAACGGGAGATCTTCTGGATGCTCTTATAGAGGCATTGCCAGAGATTGAAGAAGAGGAAGAATCTGAATTGCCGAGATTTGCCGTAGTTGGAAGACCAAATGCCGGGAAATCTTCATTTATAAATGCTCTAATAGGGGAGGATCGATATATCGTAACCGATATCGCTGGAACAACCAGGGATTCTATAGATACCAGGTATAATCGTTTTGGTTTTGAATTTAATCTTGTAGATACTGCAGGGATCAGAAGAAAATCCAAGGTGAAGGAAAACCTTGAATTCTATTCGGTAATGCGATCTGTTAGGGCTATCGAGAACTGTGATGTTTGTTTAGTCGTTCTTGATGCCACTCGTGGATTTGATGGACAGGTTCAGAATATTTTCTGGCTTGCACAGAGAAACCATAAGGGGATTGTGATCCTGGTGAATAAATGGGACCTTGTAGACAAGGAGACCAATACCATGAAGGAGTACGAGGCGATGATTCGTCGTGAGATCGAACCGTTTACAGATGTGCCTATCGTATTTATCTCTGTATTAACCAAGCAAAGGGTTTTTAAGGCGATCGAGACGGCGGTTAAGGTTTTTGAGAATAGAAGCAAGAAGATCAAAACCCGTGAGTTTAATGATATTATGCTTCCTATCATCGAGAAAAATCCGCCGCCTGCTTACAAGGGAAAATATGTGAAGATCAAATTCTGTATGCAACTACCAACACCGCATCCACAATTCGCTTTTTTCTGTAATCTTCCGCAATATGTAAGAGACCCTTATAAGAGATTTTTAGAGAACAAGTTGAGACAGGAATTCGATTTTGAAGGAGTGCCAATTTCTATTTTCTTCAGAAAAAAATAAACAGAGCTTAAATTAAAATTAGCTTTTTATTTAATACCGGCCAGTAGTTTGCAGTGCAAATTACTGGCTTTGTACTTTATAGTCTATTTTTAAAAAGAAAAAATCAGCTCCTCAAAATTTTCAGGTAATAATAACCTATTATACCACCAAGTAGTGAGGCCAGGAATACCCCTGCTTTAGCCTGGTCAAGATAAATTCTGGAATCAAAGGCCAGCTCTGTGATGAAAAGGGACATGGTGAAACCTATAGAGGCCAGAATTCCCACTCCGTATATATGTTTCCAAGCTACTTTTTCGGGTAATTTTGAAATCTTGAAAAATACCATAAGCCTGGTAAAAAAAACGATGCCAATGAATTTTCCAAATATTAATCCTAAAACGATCCCAAGGCTAATGGGTTGCAGGAAATAGGATAGTGAGTCTGAAGTAAAGCTAACACCTGCGTTGGCAAATGCAAAAAGGGGCAGGACTATAAAACTTACAAATGGCTGCAGGTAATGTTCGATTCTCTGCAGTGGGGGTGTTGCATCCTGGGTAAGCAGAGTGTATTTTTCAATAATTTTGGAGACCTCTTCCTGGTTCTTTTTCTGTGACCAGTTTGTTTTGTTAAATTGATTTCTAATCTGGTAAGACAGCAATTTGGACTTTCTTAGAAATAACTGGGTTTTTATTTTTTTATTATTTGGGATGGCAAAGGCAGCCAGCACCGCTGCAATTGTAGCATGAATTCCCGAAAGCATGGTAGCCAGCCAAAGTCCGCCGATCCCCATTACTGCATAAAAAAGGGTGTTCCTGATACCTATGTAATTCGACAGGATAAGAATAAACAAGAAGAAGAAGCCTATTCCCAGGCTTTGTATGGATATCTGTTCTGTATAAAAAAATGCGATGACTAGCACGGCGCCCATGTCGTCTGCAATGGCGATTGCTGTAAGAAAAATTTTGAGGGAAACAGGTGCTTTATCGCCCAGAAGGTAAAGGATACCCAGAGCAAAAGCGATATCTGTAGCCATGGGAATACCCCATCCTGAAATGGAATCTGTCCCAAAATTGAAAAATGCATATATAAGTGCGGGGAACAGCATACCACCTAAAGCTGCAGCTACGGGTAAAACGGCTTCCCTGGGACTGGAGAGTTCACCATACATAAGCTCTTTTTTAAGTTCGAGACCTACAAGAAAGAAGAACATACACATTAGCCCATCATTTATCCAGTGTAAAAGGTTCTTGTTGATCACGAATTCATTTATACCAATATAGATTTCCTGTTCCCAGAATTCGTGATAATGATCTGCTAAGGGAGAATTAGCAATGGCTAATGCCAGTACCGCGGAAATAATGAGGCTTATGCCTACCGAAGTCTGCTTTTCTATGAAATTTTTGATGGGTAGGAGCAGGTAAACATCAATATTAGACTTCCTCATAAGCTATAAATTATAGGTGGTCGAGATTGATAAAAATCTTTAGCGATCTTAAAATTACCCTATAAACAATGTGTATTCTATGATGGAAATCAGTATTGCTCTAATAGGCGTAAAAAACTGATAATCAACTATAAGAATCATTTTTGTAGGTGTTTTTTATGAATTCTTTAGAGTTTAGGTGTTAATGTGATGTCCTACAACTATTATATTGTTAGTTCGACGAATTGTTTTTTAAAATATCCTGTAACTGCTTATATTTAAGGGAGTTGAGTAATAATATTAAAGCGGAAGATTATGGAGATTTTTACTGATTTTATTCACAATTACAATGACACCTTAAGAGGTCTTAGTATATGGGGGAAGATCCTGGTTACTTTGGCTTTGGCAATGATCTTTGTTGCTATTGTAGGAGCGATCGTAAATGTGATCTTGCTAAACGTCTAATATAATACTAGACTGTTGAATATTTACCTTCATCCCCCGTTGACCATCTCGTTATATATTTTATAGACGAGCAAATTTCTTTTTGGTCAATTTCAATAAAATAATTCTTTAAATCTAAAAGTTGATTTTGCTAGGTTATCCATTAGATGTAATAGGCGGAATCACGACAGTTGTTATTATGAGCTAATCAAACGCGCTTCAAAAAATTAATGTAAATGGCCGGGCTAAGATTCCAGGATAGTTTGTTATGGGTGCAGCGAGAAAAGAAGTTGTTCTATTTTATCGCACTCTTTTGATAGCCTGAAAGCTCGAGGAGATAATTATAAAAATTTCTTATGTTTTCTCTCTAGTACGCTTCAAGAAATATCTTATTTGAAAAACAAAATATGGATGGTCTTATTTTCCTCTATCGCAAATTAGATTTTTAAATGGAGGCATTAAAAAAACCCGAACTAAAAAGTTCGGGGTTCTAAGGTGGTGCCTCCAGCCCCGAAGCATCGGGGGAACCAGTTCAGGCTCGTTTTTCTAATATTTGATTTAAAATGGAGGGGTCATTTATGACCTTTTGAATAAACTTTTTGCTTTTCATTCGTTTTATCAAACTTTCCAAATACAAAGCATTTTCCTTTGAATCTGTTTTGAATGCCAATTTGATGGTCCAGTCATCAGCTGCATTCGTAAAGGCCTTTTTAAAATGGTGGTTATTATGGAGATCCAAACGAATATCTACATCCGGTGTTTCTCCTGTATAATAACTGTTTAATTTTTCGGAAAAGAGAATGTATAGGAAGTGCATGGCTATAAAATTAAAAAACCCCGAACTAAAAAGTTCGGGGTTCTAAGGTGGTGCCTCCAGGAATCGAACCAGGGACACAAGGATTTTCAGTCCTTTGCTCTACCAACTGAGCTAAGGCACCAGTTGCTTTGTTAAGCGGTGGCAAATATAATTTCATTTTTAGGAACTCACAAAGGAAATTTTAAAAAAATGCTTTTGTATTTTAGCTTTTCTAAGAAAATCTGAATGAATTTAGTCATCGATGCCGGAAATACTGCAGTGAAGACCGCTGTTTTTCAAAACAATAGCTTGCAGGAAAAGCAAAATTTTCAAAAAGAAAATTTTTCAGAAGAATTTGAAAAGATCCAAAAAAAATTTCCCGAAATCACCAAATCTATAATTTCAAGTGTCACTTCTGGAGAAAATGAAATGATTTCAGAGGTCAGAAAAGCATTTCCGGTGATGAATTTGAATAATTCAACCCCGCTTCCTTTTGAAAACCGATATGCTTCGGCTGAAACCTTAGGAAAAGACAGGATCGCTTTAGTGGCTGCCGCGGTAAATTCCTTTCCCGGTAAGAATACGCTAATCATCGATGCCGGTACCTGTATAACTTATGATATCAAAACTGCGGAAGAAGTTTATTTAGGTGGTGCGATTTCTCCTGGTTTGAACATGAGATTTAAAAGCCTGCACAAGTTTACAGCAAATTTACCGTTAGTTATACCGAAGCCGGAAGCCGAGTTAATAGGTAATACTACTCAAACCAGTATCTTATCCGGAGTTATTAACGGGATAAAAATGGAATTAAAAGCAACCGTAGAATCCTACAACACTCAATTTGAAGATTTAACAGTTATTTTTACAGGAGGGGATAGCCAAATTTTGTCTATACCATTAAAAAATAGCATATTTGCCAACTCAAATTTTTTGTTAGAAGGACTTAATTTCATTCTAGAATTTAACAATACTCAATGATAAAACGATTTATAGTAATCGTAGCTTTAATTTCAGGTTTTATAGCTGGAGCACAGGAAAACGTTTCTTCGCCTTATTCATATTACGGCATTGGTTTAACTAACTTTAAGGGTACCGTAGAGAATAGATCTATGGGAGGATTAAGTATCTTTGCAGATAGCATACATATAAATATGCAGAATCCTGCCGCTTATGGAAAGTTGAAGCTTACAAATTATGCGGTAGGGTCCAGTCATGACAGGATCAAATTGGAGACTGAAAGTGCTAGTGATGACGCAAAGATCACTTCGATAGATTATCTTTCGCTGGCTTTTCCGGTTAGCGATAAGGTTGGAATTGGTTTAGGGGTTTTGCCTTATACCTCTGTAGGTTACCGGATTCTCGATATGGAAGAAGGTTCTGCCAGTTTGCTGAATGGTAGGGGAGGTATGAACAGGGTGTTTCTTTCTGCCGGATGGGCAGTGACCAA
>JBFIMP010000104.1:0-8905 GCA_041611635.1 Christiangramia sp. | reverse complement strand
TCAAGGTAGTACAGATCTGGAAAAAAGAATTTATCGAACTAGGCGCGGCAGAGGATATAAATTATGTGCAGATCTTTGAAAACAAAGGAGCGATCATGGGTTGCAGCAACCCGCATCCTCACGGACAGATCTGGTCACAATCCTCCATCCCCACCGAAATCCTGAAAAAGTCTTCAAAATTCAAGGAATATTGGGAGCTGCATAAAAGAAGTATCTTATCAGATTATTTAGAACAGGAACTCGAAGCTGGTGAAAGAATCCTGGACGAGAACGAGCATTTTGTAAGTCTTATCCCTTACTGGGCGGTCTGGCCATTTGAGGCGATGATAATCCCAAAAAGACAATTACAGCATATTGGCCAGTTAAACGAATCTGAAGAAAAAGCCTATGCTGAGATCATTAAAAAGCTCACTACCAAATACGATAACCTATTTGAGACTTCCTTTCCCTACTCTTCTGGAATTCATCAAATCCCTACTGATGGAAAATTTTACCCGGAGTGGCATTTTCATATGAGCTTTTATCCGCCATTGCTTAGATCTGCCACAGTAAAAAAATTCATGGTGGGCTATGAAATGTTCGCTGGACCTCAACGCGATATCACTGCAGAGCAGGCTGCGGCACGCTTAAATGATCTGCCAGAGGAACACTATTCGATGAAAATTTAAAATTCGGTGTATCTTATTCTTATAAAAAAATCCGCTCTTTTTAAGGAGCGGATTTTTTTATGAGATCTAGATGTGCCTTGCTTATTGCGCAAAGTATACATAAACAAATATTACCAGGGCACAGATACCAAGACCTACAGGAAGTACGAATTTCCATGGGCTTATATCAACCTGCTTGGTATGCTCAAGTACATAATCTTCTTTTCTTGGTTTCACTCTTCCAATGATATACATAATCGCGATGTTCATCACAAAAAGAATCGCCATTACGTGGAGGTAGTGAGGTAAAGCATCTTCTCCTACCACAAAATATTTTAATCCTAAATAAACCAGGTAAAGGCCTACACCACTAAACAGTGCAACTTTTGCCGCGATAGCTGGAATTTTCTTAGAAAGGTAACCAACAACTACGATCGTAAGAATTGGAATACTATAACATCCATTCACTTCCTGAAGGTAACCAAAAAGTCCCTGAGGTGCATTCGCAATAAGCGGTGCAATGAACATGGAAGCTATAGCGATAAAGATACCGAAGGTTTTACCTTTTTTCACTACTTCCCTTTCAGAGGCATTGGGATTAAAATGATGCTTGTAAATATCAATCCCAAAGAGAGTTACCGAAGAATTCAGGGCCGAGTTAAAGGAACTTAAGATCGCACCAAAAAGAACTGCGGCAAAGAAACCAACTAGCACCGGAGGCAATACCTCGTTTACTAAAGCCGGGTAGGCCTGGTCTGCGTTATCAAGATCTCCCTGGAACATATGCCAGGCGATAATACCTGGAAGCACCACTATAATCGGGCCTAATATTTTAATAAAAGCTGCCAGCATTAAACCTTTCTGACCTTCTTTTAGATTTTTGGCAGCCAGTGCTCTTTGAATAATTGCCTGGTTGGTTCCCCAATAGAACAATTGCACCAGCATCATTCCGGTGAATATCGTGGAAAATGGCACTGAAGCATCAGGACCACCTATAGAATCGAATTTTTCTGGATTGGAATCAACTAGAGTGGTTAAACCTGCAAACATATCACCGTCACCTATAGCTATCAAACCAAAGACAGGGATCATTAGACCACCTACTAGAAGACCAATCGCGTTTATCGTATCTGAAACTGCTACCGCTTTAAGACCTCCAAAGATCGCGTAGATAGAACCTATGATACCAATACCCCAAACACAGATCCAAAGCGCAGCAGTGTCGCTTACACCTAGCATTCCGGGCACATCGAACATCGTACTAATCGCTAAACTTCCAGAATAAAGCACGATAGGCAGAAAAATGACCATATAACCTGAAAGGAAAAGACCCGAAACTATAGATTTCGTGGTCCTGTCGAATCTATTCTGGAGAAATTGAGGTACTGTAGTTAGACCTCCTTTAAGATAACGCGGTAATAAAAACAGGGCGGTAACTACTATCGCAAGTGCTGCAAGTGTTTCCCAGGCCATCACCAGAATTCCTTCACTGTAGGCCTGCCCGTTCAATCCTACAATCTGTTCTGTAGAAAGGTTAGTAAGTAATACCGATCCAGCAATCACTCCGGCGGTTAAACTTCTACCACCTAGAAAATAGCCGTCGCTAGTAGTTTCATCGGTGGATCTGGTTGCAAAATAGGCGATTATAGCTACCAGGGCGGTAAAACCCACGAAGGATAGGATTCCAATCATAATTATTTCTTAAAATTTCGGATAAATATAGAATTATTATTTTACAGAAAAAGCAAAAGTGATGTTGTTTTCATATAACTCACCAGGCTTTAATAAACTTGAGGGAAAATTTCTAAAATTTGGCGCATCGGGATAATTCTGTGCCTCGAGAGCTACCGCAGGATATTTACTGTCGATCTCGCTATGGTAATTCCAGGTAACAGGAAGTTTCTCCGGGGAATAGATCACTAAAACCGGCTGATTGCTGGATAACCTCATCTTTATACCACTTAATGGTGCAAAAAGCTGGGCCTGAACCTCATTTCCCATAACATCAAGTACAAAAACATCGTCCAGCTCACGATTACCCAGTAATTTATTCTCACGGTAATCCTTAGGACTGTTCTTTAATTTGGTTAGGTTTCCTGTGGGTAGATTCTTTTCATCTAATTCCAGGATCTTCGAGGCATGAACCTGCATGAAGTGATCGCTTACACTTCCGCTACCATTGAGATTAAAGTAGGAGTGATTGGTTAGGTTTACAATTGTTGCTTTATCTGTCTTTGCAGAATACGCAATTTTGATCTCATCCTCTTCTGTTAAAGTATATTTTGCTTTTACCTCAAGCATTCCCGGATATCCTTCTTCCAGGTGTTCACTTGTGTAGGATAAGGTTACCGCAGGATTTTCTCCATCCTTAACCTTTTCTACTTCCCATAATTTGTGTTGAAAGCCAAATTCTCCACCATGCAAATGCACTCTATCTTCCTGCTGGTAAAGCGAATATTCCTCGTTCTCGATCTTGAACTTTCCATTAGCAATTCTACCGGCAAATCTTCCAATCGTAGCTCCAAAACATCTGTTCTCTGCCCTGTAATCCTCAGATATATAATCTTCAGCATTTCCGGGACCTACTACCAGGTTGATAAGATCATTATTCTTGTCATGCATTTTAAAGCTAAAGATCGTAGCCCCCAAATTAAGGATCTGCAACTTGCTACCATTCGAATTTACAAGGTCTATGACCTTAAGATCAGATTTTTGGATCTCCTTCAAGCTTATCGGTTTTTTGATTTTACCCAGGAGTCAACTCTTGATTCCAGAATGTTAAGAGGAAGGGCTCCGTCTGTAAGGACCACATCATGGAACTGCCTTATATCGAACTTTGCACCTAACCTCTCCTTCGCTTTTTCTCTTAGATCAAGTATCTTATTCATACCTATCTTATATGCTGTGGCTTGTCCAGGCATCACGATATGTCGTTCTACCATTTTTACACACGCACTTTCAGCGGCCGGTGTATTTTGTTTATAATAATCGATTCCTTCCTGCCTGGTCCATTTCTTAGCATGTATCCCTGTATCTACTACCAATCTACAAGATCTCCAGAGCTCCATGGCCAGCCTTCCAAAATCTGAATAAGGATCTTCATAAAATCCAATCTCTTTTGGTATATACTCGCTATATAATCCCCAGCCTTCCACGTAAGCGGTAAAGAAGCTGAATTTTCTGAATTTAGGTATATCTTCCAATTCCTGTGCGATGGCTATCTGCATATGATGACCAGGAATCCCTTCATGGTAAGCGAGGGCTTCCATTTCATATTTAGGCATCGCATTCATGTCATAAAGATTAGCATAGTAGGTTCCAGGTCTTGAACCGTCTATCGCTGGTTGTTGATAGAAAGCTTTTCCAGCACTTTTCTCCCGGAATGGCTCAACTGCTTTTACTACTATATCTGCTTTTGGCAAGGTATTGAACAACTCCGGGAGCTTGGCCTTCATGGTATTAATAAGAGCCTTTGCTTTTTTCAAATAAGCCGCCTTGCCTTCTTCGGTATTTTCATAATAGAATTGTTCATCATTCTCCATGAAATTAAAGAACTCTTCCAAGGATCCTTCAAAACCAACCTCGTCCATAATGTTTTCCATTTCTCCATGGATCCTGGCCACTTCGCTTAAGCCAATTTCGTGAATCTCATCTGCAGTAAGATTGGTCGTGGTAACTCTTTTTAAAGCATTGTCATAAAAATCCCCACCTTTAGGGAATTTCCAGACTCCAGCCTCAACAGTGGCTCTTTTTTGCTGGTTCTCAAGAAAATCAATCAGACTTTTATAAGCCGGTTGAACATGGTCTACCAGGGCGATTTCAGCTTCATTTAAAAGACCTTTTTTTTGCTTCTCACTAATATTCAGCTTTTCCACCTTTGCACTAAAATCTTCCATGAGCGTACTGGCGTCAGAGGCTTTTGTAAAAGGCTTTCCCTTGATGATATTCCGAGATGCGTCCAAAGTCCTGTCAAAGACAAATTTGGGCGGTACTATACCATTCTGCTCCCTTATTTTAAGCTGTTCTATAATATCGCTCATCACTTTTTCCAATCCAATTAACCTGGAAATATATGCCTTAGCATCTGGTACCGAATCTATGCGGTGCATATTGATAAGAAATGCAGGTAATTCTGCATGCCACCCATGCATCTGCTCTACCGGATAATTATAAAAACGGTATTTATAATCATCGATCTCATTCTCTGCCTGCCTCCTGGCCAGTTCATAACTCAACCTTGTTTCATTGTTCAAAGTTTCGACATCTATCCCTTTAAGATAATCCAGACGTTTCTTGGCTTGTTCCAGGTCTTGAACATATTTTTCGCTCGAGAAATCATCCCATTTCCCATAATCGGTCTTCATCCCCATGCGGGTTTGCATCATTGGAGATTCTTCAATTTCCTTCTGAAACTCCTTTTCGAAGAAATCGTTCAAGTCCGCTGAAGCTTTTTGGATTTCCCCGGATGATATTTCTCCTTCCTTGTTATTGTCCCCACAGGAAACTATGGTAATTCCCAGTAAAACCGGCAGTATATATTTCTTAAATTTCATCTTTTTATTCTTCTAGAACGCTAAACCTTATCGCAGATTCCCCATAAACGGTATGAGTCTGCTTCTGAAAATCTTCTTCTTCCGCTTCAAAAATGTTATCCACGTAGGTTTGAGGATTTCTATCGATCAAAGGAAACCAGGTACTTTGCACCTGTACCTGTAGTTTATGTCCTTTTTTAAAGGTGTGATTTATTCCCTGTAAAGTGATGTTCACATCGGTTTTGGTATTCGGTTCAAAAGGCTGTGGATTATCAAAACCATTTCTGAACCTGCCGCGCATCACTTCGCTTCTTACCATCATATGATAATTGCTCATTTTAAGATGCGGCATGGTCTCTTCGTAGTTTTCAGCATCTGGCGGATAAACATCGATCACCTTTACTATCCAGTCTCCGGCAGTTCCTGTAGTTGCTACTTTAAGCATCGCCTCAATTGGTCCTACGATTTTCATGTCTTCCTCCAGAACTTCAGTTTCAAAAACCAGTACATCTGGTCTTCTGGCGGCAAAACGCTGATCACCGGTCATATATTCACGCGGAGTAAAAACCATTTTGATCTCATTATTATATGACACAGGTTTTTCAGGATCACTTACATACTCCTCCTTGTTGTCTGTTGGCTCTTCAGTAAAACCCTGGTCATCTCCCAGGTACCAGGTTTTGGATGTGGTATTTTTTGGAGGCCATTCCGTATAATTATTCCATTGTCTTAGGCCGGTATCATAGATATGAGCTTCTGCAAGATCTAATTTATTTGGAGTTTTATCTTTTAAGAAGTGATTAAAGAATGTGGTTTCATAATCTCTTTGGAAATGTGTAGAAATACTATCGCCAAAATAGACATTCCCAACACCCTGTCTGCCATTCTCCCTGGCCCAGTCGCCATGACTCCAGGGCCCAAAGACTATACTGTTATAGTTATCGCTGTTCTCCTCAATGTTTTTATAAATAGCGAAAGGCCCGTAAAGATCTTCGGCATCAAATAAACCTCCAACGATCATTACCGCCGGCTTGATCTTGGTATTTTTAAAATGCTGAACGATTCCTCTTTTTTGCCAGAAATCATCATAATTTGGATGTTCCTTCAATTGCTGCCAGAACTCGTTATCTTCTTTGTAATATTTATCCAGATTACTTAATGGACCGTTGTCAAGAAAGAACTGGTACTGATCTTCAGTTCCAAGTTCTGGAAATTCGTACCAGGCAGAATCTCTTGGTTTATCATGCTGATAACCAAAAACAGCGGTAGCTCTCCAGTAACTTAAAAGATAAGCTCCGTTATGGTGAAAATCATCAAAAAAGAAATCGCCAATACTAGCCTGGGGTGATGCGGCCTTTAAAGCCGGGTGACCACTCAATAATGAGTAAGTAGCATAGAATCCAGGATATGAAATTCCCCAGGTTCCAACCTTCCCGTTGTTATTTTCAACATTGTTTACCAACCATTCTATGGTATCGTAAGTATCGCTAGCCTCATCTATCTCTTTTCCTTTTTTATTAGGAATATAGGCACGCATGTTATCGTATTTCCCTTCACTCATCCATCTACCACGCACATCCTGGTATACGATGATATTTCCCTGTTTCATCAGGATCTCGTTGGGTCCAATTTTTGAACGGAATTGATCTTCTCCATACGGCCTGGAGCTATAAGGAGTTCTTTGCATTAAAATTGGATATTCCCGTGAAGTATCTTTAGGAGAGTAGATGGTAGTGTGCAGTTTTACACCATCCCTCATTGGGATATCTACTTCCATTTTAGTATAGTTTTCTTTTACAGCGTATTCCGTTTTGTTTTGGGCCAGAACCGGATTTAAAATAAACAGGAAAAGTATTGTAAACAGTGGGCTTTTAAAGATTTTCATCAATAAGATTTTTTAAAAAGTTCCTAAAGATAGAAATTCACACATTAAACCTAAAAGAAAATTGAATTTTAAGCTACTGGGAAAATAAGTTGAACTTTCATTTTTGTGTAGAATCCTGTTGAGAATCTTAATTTAGCGTAGCTCAGGAACAGCACAACAAAATATCAGGTTAATCAAATTGTTCTAAAAAGCAGGGGACTTTCTAAACTTGTTTCAGGGGCTTATTAGAAAATTTAATAAATAGACATTCTTAAGTGATACATATCTTCAGTATCCTGGAATCTGATTTCTCGACGGCAAAACGATTATCGGCCCGGTGATTAATGATCCAAACTATTTCTTCACCGGAACACAGGATCCAGGTATGCTCCTTTTCAGGCAGGGAAAATTTTTCATCCTTGAAGAAATCGCTAAGTTTCTTTTTACCTTTCATCCCGAAAGGATAAAAGAAATCCCCTTTTTTCCATTTCCTAATCACTAATGGGAATTTCAATTTTCGCTCTGGTACATAAATACAGCTTTTGGAGGTCTGTCCCATCTTCTCCACTTCAATTAAATGAAAACTTCCCATTCCCGGAATCATTACCAGGTCTTCTTCCTTTTCCAGGTGGTATTCTTTATTCCCGATATTCTCATTATGTTCAGTGAGCAATAACTTCTTACGGTCTTTTATTAATCTGTGCGTATCTGAAAGCACCATTTTTCCAGGCTGAGCTTCCAGAAGGTCATAAACATCATTCCATTCAGAAAAACCAAATGATTTGAGTAGCTGATATAAGATCTGTTTTTGATTTGGGACTTTTTTTAGAAATGCTATATCCAGCGAATAACCGTATTTATCCTTTTCTACCAGTTTTGGATATAAAAGGCTAATATAATCCTCCACCAGATCAAGACTTTCCTGAAGGTGTTGCTGAGTTTTGGAAAAGCTGTCCAGCAACTGCGGATTGATCTCTTCCATTACGGGAATGATCTGATGCCTAATTCTATTGCGCATATATTTATCTGACGCATTACTACTGTCTTCCCTCCATTTATAATTTCTCTCCCTGGCAAAGTTTTCGATCTCAGACCGTGAAAAACCTAAAAGAGGTCTTACAATATTGTCCCTTTCATTTTTTATCCCGGTTAGACCTTCAGGCCCCGTTCCGCGAATAAGGTTAATAAGAAAGGTTTCAAGGTTGTCATTGGCATGATGGGCCGTAAGAGTATATTCGAACTGAACCGAACTGCTTAGTTCAGAAAACCATTCATAACGAAGGTCACGAGCAGCCATTTGAACAGAAATTCCATGATTTTCTGCAAAATTAAGGGTATCAAAACTTTCGGTATAAACATTTACTTCCAGGGAGTCGGCCAGGTCTACCACAAACTTTTCATCTCCATCACTTTCCTCACCTCTTAAGTTAAAATTACAATGAGCTATAGAGAAGTCCAGTTTAGCTAGCTTGCATAGATGAGCTAAAACCACACTGTCTACCCCACCGCTTACGGCCAGCAATAGTTTACTCCCACATAAGTAAGGGTAGTCTGCTTTTATAAGATTCTTGAAAGTTTTTTCCATCGTTTCTCAAAGATACAAAAGGCTGCAGCTAAATCAATTCCAGAGAGAAATACTTTTTCTCTCTCTTTGAATGTTTAGAACCATAAGGTATCCGGGGCTACTTCAGGCCTGCAAATTGGTAAGTACCTCCCGCATCGCTTTTGCCTTTAAGAGGCATTCTTCATATTCCTTGTCAGGGTCAGATTTGGCGGTTATAGCTCCCCCTACAGAAAAGGAAAGGTATTTATTTTCCGCATTATAAAGAATACTGCGAATCACCACGTTGAAATCGAAATCT
>JBFIMP010000103.1:0-8984 GCA_041611635.1 Christiangramia sp. | reverse complement strand
CCTTTACCCTATTTCTGAACGACAGGCTAACCATGTAAATTATAAGAGTGCCATCCAGGCTCAGGAAGGACATTTATTAGATGATGATATATGGGCTTTCACTAGTATTAGTATTAGCCGAGAATAAAGAAAACCACCTTCGGGTGGTTTCTTTCATTTTTATAAATTCTATTAAATTTCAAATTAACCAGATCGATCCTCCTTCTTGGAATCTTTATAAATATAATTATATTCCATCTCTTCTGAATTTAATTCTTCTTCAGGCAAGGTCTCAATAAAATTACCATTTTCATCAAAATGCTTCATAAAGGGATCGTTCTCTTCAGAGTATTCAGGATTTTCCCAGTGATATTTTGGAGGCTCCACTATGTTCTGCTTAAAGATCAAAGCCAAACTGAAACCACTAATCAATCCAGCCAAATGTCCTTCCCAGGAAATATCTGGATCTATGGGGATGACATACCATACAAGTCCACCGTAAATAAAAACAACGATTAGAGACAAAGCCACCAACCTGTAATATTTTGAAAAAATTCCTTTGAAGAATAAAAAGGAAGCCAGCACGTAAATAATACCACTGGCGCCTATATGATTTGCCGGCCTGCCAATAAGCCATGTAAGTAATCCCGAAGCCACGAGACCAATGAGCAATACCTTCCAGCTTATAGGCCTGTAAAAATAGAACAGAGCCAGGGATAATATAAAAAGCGGAATGGTATTATTGAAGAGATGCTCTATGTCTGAATGTATGAAAGGGGAAAATAAAATACCCCGAAGTCCCATCATTTCACCGGGTCTTACACCATAGCTATTGAAACTAACTCCAAACCTTACTTCAACCCAGAACACGATCCAGATCAAAAGGACGAACAAGATAGGGTAACCTATAGTTCCGGTACTAAAAACAAAAGGACTTGATGGTTTCAAACTTTCTTCAATTTTAATTAATATTACAAAAAAGCATCCAAACTTTACCGGATGAAAAACTGTCACCTAATTAATTGTTATGAATCAACCTCTTGCTGAGAGACTCCGCCCAAAAAATCTTGATGATTACCTAAGTCAGTCACACCTTATAGGCGAAAATGGCGCATTAAGGCAACAGATACAGCAGGGGATAATTCCTTCGATGATCTTCTGGGGCCCTCCGGGCGTTGGAAAAACCACACTTGCAAATATCATTGCAACCGAGTCTGGCAGACCCTTCTTTACTCTAAGCGCCATTAGTAGTGGCGTAAAAGATGTAAGGGAAGTTATAGAAAAAGCAAAGAAAAGCGATGGCCTCTTTACCACTAAAAGCCCAATTCTATTTATCGATGAAATCCACAGGTTCAGTAAATCTCAACAAGATTCTTTATTAGGAGCGGTTGAAAAAGGCTGGGTAACCCTTATAGGTGCGACTACCGAGAATCCAAGTTTTGAAGTGATCTCTGCCCTACTTTCCCGGTGTCAGGTTTATATTTTAAAACCTTTTTCTAAAGATGACCTCGTAGCCCTTTTAGAAAGAGCCATGAAAGAAGATAAGATCATCGCAGCTAAAAATGTCAAGCTAAAGGAAAGCGAGGCCCTGTTGAGATTAAGCGGTGGAGATGCGCGAAAACTCCTGAACATCTTTGAACTTCTAGTAACTTCAGCAGAAAAAAATGTAGAGATCACCAATGATCTTGTGCTTTCCAAGGTACAGCAAAACACAGTGCTGTATGATAAAACCGGAGAACAGCATTATGATATTATTTCTGCGTTTATTAAATCGATTAGAGGTAGCGACCCAAATGCAGCGGTCTACTGGCTGGCACGTATGATAGAAGGCGGTGAGGATGTGAAATTCATAGCCAGAAGACTTTTAATCCTGGCTAGTGAAGACATAGGAAATGCGAACCCTACGGCGCTGGTCATCGCTAATAATTCTTTCCAGGCAGTAAATACCATTGGTTACCCTGAAGCAAGGATCATTTTAAGCCAGTGCGTTACCTATCTGGCCACTTCTCCAAAAAGCAATGCGGCGTATATGGCCATAAATGAAGCACAGCGACTGGTTAAGAAAACAGGTAATTTATCTGTACCTCTTTCAATAAGGAATGCACCCACCAAGCTCATGAAAGATATTGGATATGGCAAGGATTATAAATATGCCCATAACCACGAAGGTAATTTTATAGCTGCGGAATTTTTGCCGGATGAGATCAAGAACACCACCCTATATAATCCTGGAAACAATCAACGGGAAAATGCCCAGCGGGAATTTTTGAAAAAACGCTGGCAGAAAAAATACGGATACTAATCTAGTACCTCATATTTAAGGGTCACCTTTTTATTTTCTACACGATCTAAATATTCAACTATCAGGTTGTTCTCAGCATCAAAATAGCCAATTCCCTGTTTGGTTAGTGAATTATAGATGTAACTTTTACCTCCTTCAGTTTCAACAAGAACAGCAATTGGTTCGGTAGCTCCTTCCTGAATAAGGTTATAACCCTGGGAAGTTTTTTCAAGAAGAAATGTATTACCTGCATTTGAATATTTAAGATCAGTTCCTGTTTTCAAGACAGCTTCAGTTTTCCCTACTTGTTCTTCTGGAGAAATATCATCAGTCTTTCCAGCAACCTCAGTGCCTAAGGTAACTTTAACCGTCTTTTTAGCTGAACTCATTTCATTAGAGGCTGCAACCCCCGGATTATCTTTTGGAGTATACTTATAATCCAATTCTTCTATAGATGTAAAAGCATCTTTCAAAGCCTCGTGATAAGCGGTTTTAAAGTCTTTTTCCCTGCTTCTACCCTCTTTACTTTTATAAACTACATTTCCTCTACAATCCTCTAACCCTATCACCAGTTTGGTTACAAAAATTCCTGAATTATTTCGCAAGTTCGCTTTTAAACCCAGACAAGGATTTGTAATGAGATCCTGTGGTTTATCACCAGACCTCATAACTGTATTAAAACCTTCCTGTTCAAATAGATATTTAAAAAGGGAATTCAATTGGTATTGGTTCATCTCTCCTGTAAATTCGAAAGTCTCAGGAACTAAAACATATTTGTATTCATTAATATCTTGAGCCGAAGATGTAAATATCCCACCTAAAAGGAATATTGCTATTAGTAAGTTTTTCATAGATTTTTAAATATAAATTGCATCCCCAGTTGTAAGGATGCGCTATTTGCCTTTGCTAAATTAGTATATCCAATAATATCGTTTGCCGCAAGATAAATATTAAAATTTTTAAATCTTGAAGACATCATGAACCCTAGTTTTGTGATACTAAACTCATCTACAGCATAGGCCAGCCGAAATCTCAAGTGATCATTTACCTTCCTGTCCCAATAAGCTGTCACACCATAGGTAGACCCTTTTGGCCTGTTCACCCCCGAAATAAGCATTCCGAATAAATTCATGAAGCGCGGCTTTTTACTTATCAAATAATCACAGGGCAATATGGATTTTCCTGTTCCAAATTCAAAAGAGGCATTATATTTTAAAGGCCGCCAGGTAGTATATGCATTGTTGGTTGTTTCATCCTTTAAATTGAGATCCACCCTATCTTCAAATATATCCCAATAGGGAATTGTCGCCTCATTATCATCAAGTTCTGGAAATAATGGCTCTAATCCATTGGTCTGGAAGGAACCGAAATAATTATAATTTTCTACATCCTTTTGATGGAACATCAAGCCAAGATCCTGCACCGAGGCATTCACCGAAAATTGATTTGTCACCCGGTAATTAAAACCCAGATCGACGCCAATACCTCCATTTTGCCCAAACAATGACCTACTCATAAGTTCAGCCACCGCCTTATCTACCGTCATGCCTTCTTCATTTTTCAATGAAGCATACCCAGAAGTATTTACCGTGACATTTAATCCGCTAACTTCATGCCGATAAAAATTGGGACCACCCGGAGTTTCGATGGTCCTGAATACACCCTCATTATCGGTACTTTCAGCATTGAATATTCCGGAATAAAGCTTTAACCTACCGCCAACACTTAATTTTGGGTCAACCTTGTAATTAAACCCAGCATGGTATACCGTTAAGACCTCACCAGTAAAATTGGCATCTGAAAAATCGAAGTCCTGCCCTATATAATCTGCATTCCCCTCAAAGGCCAGCACAGCCGGATCCTTTGGAAAGTAAGCAAAGACATCTAATTCCTGGTAAATTCCTGTAGAGAAATATCCTCTATCTCCCATTTTCCAACCTAAAGAAAGAATCTCCATTTGTTCATTGACAGAGAAATAATCTCCTGCGCTAATATCTCTCATCACATCACGAACCCGCTGATTCACACCTGAACCATCATCGGCAAAAATATCATAAGCCGTCACTCCGGTAGAGCCGGCAGATAGATGAATCTGAGAAAAAAACGGTATTCCCACGTGCCTGATATAATCAATCCTCGCACCTGGATTTTGAAGCAAAGACTGGGGCAGATCATCTACATTATACAAAAGCGGTCTGTTTTGCCCCTTGCATATAATAGCGACTAAGAATATTAAAATCGGTAAAATTCTTTGCATGTTAAAATTCAAACCTGAATAGCCCTTTTGACATAAATTCCAATTCACCCTCCAGGCTCTGGTTAGCCCCTACGATTTCAAGTTCAACAACCATCTGAATTGACCTCTGTAAATTAACTATATTGTTTCCTTCCAGAATGTGAGTGGTATCCACTACGGCTGAAGAAGATTTAGATCCAGGCGGAATGATATAAGCTACATTAAACTCCCTTCTGCCATTCTCCCTTAAGAACTTTATATTACTTTTTATCTCGTATGGAAATTTATTTTCATGTTTAAACCGCAGAGCTGCGTACGTCAAGCCATCCTGAATGTAGTCATCATCTAAAAACTCAAGCCTTACCGTATCCCGGATAACCGGTGTAAAAGCATTAGTCCCAGAATCTAGAAAATCGGTTTCATTCAATTGATAGAATAAAAGATCCACCTCTAGGTCTGGCTCCAGAGAAATATCTTGAGACTGTCCAAAATCGACATCTTTAAAACAGGAAGTAAGGAGAAGCCCGAAGATTATTGCCGGTAAAACTAATTTTATGGATCTTGAATGCGACACCTGCTTTATCTTTGCGCACGAAAATACCTATTCCCTGGTACTATAAATAATTTAGAAGTTCATTTAACTTTTGAATCTGAGGATACTGATTTTGAACAGCTTGTTCATGAGAATTTAAATGAATCACCTGTAAGCCAAAGTTGTGCGCGCCTATAATATCTGCCTCGAGATTATCACCTATCATTATAGATCTGTCAACTTTTGCACCGCTTTTTCTAACTGCAATTTCAAAGATCTGCGGATGCGGCTTTTTTACCCCAGCTTCTTCAGAAGTGGTAATAGTCTGAAAAAACTCATGGATCCCAGAACTTTTCATTTTTCTATGCTGAACCTCTTCAAAACCATTGGTAATGATATGAAGACTGTATTTATCTTTCAGGTGGTTTAAGAGCTCCATACTTCCATCCAGTAGATGATTGTTATTTGGAAGGTATTCAATATAATCATCAGCGATCAAATTAATGGTTGAGTCCTGGGTTTGGAATTTCAGGGCATCAAAGGTTTCTTTAAGTCGTCCAAACCTAAGGTCTTCTTTGCTCACCGAATTGTTTCGATATAATTCCCAGTATTTAAAATTGATAGGCTTATATACCTCCAGGAACTCCCCTAGGTCTATAGTGATTTTCTGCTTTTCAAAAATTTCCCTGAAAGCCAGTTCAGAATTCTTATCAAAATCCCAAAGCGTGTGATCCAGATCAAAAAAAACATGTTCAATATTATCCAATTTCATGAATCTGTTTTAAAAGTGAATAGAAATATCTGTTATTAGAATAATAAGAAAAATCCTGATTCCTAAATACTCCACGGAACATGCCCTTAACTTCTTTCACCTCCAACAACATTCGTGCAAGCTCTTCTTTAAGCTTAGCTTTGGTCATTGTTTCGGTAACTACCGAGTTAAACGCGTAAGGATGAACCTTTAAAGGTGTGGTCACCTCCATATTTATATCGTAAAAAAGATAGGGCGTACAGGTTCCTGCTCTAAAGCCGGGCACATCTGGATATCCCATGGAGTGGTCATTATTAATTTCCAATTCGGTTAGGTTATTATATTGGTCTGGCAAACGTAAATTAAATTTTGAATTCATCACATGTTCCACCGGCACATGAATTATTTCTTCCATGCGCAATTTTTCCTTACGTAAGCTCCTAATCTCGTCCATGGCATAATACCCCATTAATAAACCAACTTTGGCATAATCTGCTACAGATTTTATGACAGCCCGGTGCGGAATACGGTTATGACTTATATTGCGATCGTAAAGCGAAAAATCACTTAATTGAAACATAAACAACATGTATAGTTTATGTTGTTTAATCAATTCAATTAGATCTTCGAAAATATCATGGGGATCATCTTTGATTCTAATCCAAACCTGAAGTCGGTCTATAACCTTCCCCAGTTGAAGCTGAAACAGATCTGAAAGTAGTCCTATAAAACTTCTCAAAAACCCCTTGTTCTTAAAAATAAAAGTATTTTCTGAAGCCACAATGGTGCCCACTTTATAGTATCTATCGGAAAACTGAAGTTTAGGAAAACGCTTTATAAGTATATCCCGAAACTTCATAGCCCATATATCCACTACCGGTTTATGTAAAAAACTCTCTTGATAGGCAAGGCTTTCGGATGCCGGGAATCTCCCCTCTGCGTCTTTCACATGAGGAAGATATTCTTCGTATCTGCTTAACAGGTAGAAAGAAGCCGCGAATATATCGAACGGCAAATCGCTGGCTTCGGGCACCGGAAAAAAACAAACCGTATCGTCCCAGGGCTGTACTTTTATGTCTAATTCAGAAAATCCCTGCTCCATCAACAGATCTACTTTCTGAATAAAAAATTCATTCCCTAAAGACTGCTTTCCGTAAGATAATTTTGCGCCATCATGGGCGATAAACTCTTCTATCTTGGAAGTGAATTTTATAGGAATCCCAAGAATATGAGTGCAAATGTGCTTGAACACATATATAATCCTCGGGGTGATTTTTTGAGTATAGATCAGTAACATTAAAAAGGGGCTTAAAGCATACCTTCGTCGGCAAAGCTAAGGTATGATTTTTCGGTTACAATAATATGATCAAGTACTTTGATATCGAGACTTTCAGCAGCTGTTTTCAATTTATTGGTTAACTGCTTATCTGCTTCACTGGCCCTAATATTTCCAGATGGGTGATTATGCACCAAGATCAATGAGACCGCACCTACCTCTAAAGCTTTTTTTAAAGTGATTCGAACATCCACCAATGTTCCGGTTATTCCTCCCTTGCTAATCTGGAACTGCTCTATGACTTTATTGCTATTATTCAGATAAATGATCCAGAATTCCTCATGTCCCAATTCGCCAATGACTGGCTGCATGATTTCAAAAACGGAGTGACTGGAAGTTATTTTCTTCAGCTCCATTGCCTCCTCCAGCCTTCTTCTTCTACCTAACTCCAAGGCAGCAGTGATAATAACTGCCTTAGCAGGTCCTATCCCCTTGAATTTACATAACTGGGCAATAGAGAGCTTTCCTAAGGCACTTAGATTATTTTGCGTGGAAGAAAGGATCTTTTTTGAAAGTTCAACAGCGCTTTCATTTCTACTCCCTGAGCCAATGAGGATGGCTATTAGTTCAGAATCGCTTAGACTAAGTTTACCTTTTTGAAGAAGTTTTTCACGGGGCCGGTCGTCCTCGGCCCATTTCTTTATACTAAGATTACTTTTTTCACCGCTCATCCTGATCTAAAGATAATCAATGAAATTAAAATGATTTAAAAATTACTGAAAATCAAATTTTTAAATCATTGCTTTCAATTGTTCCAAATCTAAACCTCCATAATTTCCACTGCTCATCATCAATAATACTGAATTATCAAGCTTAAGATTATGCAGTTGATTTTTGAATTCTTCAGCGGTAACAAATACTTTTAAACCCTCCTTGCCAAATGCTTCCAGGATCTGTTCAGCAGAAATAGGATTTAATTTTTTGGCTGCTATAGCTTCTGGCGAATAAAAAACCAGTGCTTTATCTGCTTTTTCGAGGCTATTTCTATATTCTTTCAGGAATTCTGCATTTAAGCTACTGAAGGTATGCAGCTCTAGACATGCTATAAGTTTCTTATCTGAAAACTGTTCTTTTACCGCAGCAGTGGTTGCTCTTACCTTTGAAGGACTATGCGCGAAATCTTTAAAAATAATGGACGAATTGTTTTCCGCTAGCTTTTCAAGTCTTTTCGAAGCTCCTTTAAAGGTTGCTATTGCCTCATAAAAATCGTCTTCATCTATTCCCATATGCTGGCAAATCCATTTTGCACCGGCCAGGTTATTAAGATTATGCCTGCCAAAAATCTCCAGCGGCAATTCTCCTTCAGGAACATCAAGAATCGTATGATCAGAATCAGTATGATATTCGGGAGTTTTATAGGGATGTTTTCTAATGGGATTTTCAGTTTCTTCAGCAAGATTTTTCACTTCTTCATCTTCTTCGTTATAGACCAGTATCCCACCATTAACAATAGAATCTATAAATATCCTGAACTGCTCAACATAGTTCTCGTAGGTTGGAAATACATTAATATGATCCCAGGCAATTCCACTTAATAGCGCAATGTTGGGTTGGTATAAGTGAAATTTCGGCCTTCTATCTATAGGTGAGGAAAGGTACTCATCTCCTTCTATAACTATAAAATCATTTTCCCGGGTTAGATGGACTGGATTGTCAATTCCTTCTAAGGCTGCGCCTACCATATAATCGATTTCCCTATCATGATATTTCATTACATGAAGGATCATAGATGTGATGGTTGTTTTCCCATGTGATCCACCAATGACAACCCTGGTCTTATCTTTAGACTGTTCATATAAGAATTCAGGATAGGAATAGATCTTAATTCCAAGCTCCTTTGCTCTTAACAATTCGGGATTATCGGCTTTG
>JBFIMP010000102.1:0-8985 GCA_041611635.1 Christiangramia sp. | reverse complement strand
TCCACTATATTTATAGCAGAAGAAAGCACAATCTCTTTCTGGATCCCGGCGAATGCAATAAGATCTTTTGGAATAAGCAACCTGCCATTAGTATCAACCTCCACGGTTTTAACTCCAGCGGTAAATCTTCTTATAAAATCGACATTCTTTTTTTTGAACCTGTTTAGCTTATTCATTCTGCTCATAAGAACATTCCACTCCTCCATTGGGTAAAGCTCAAGGCAATTCTGAAAGACTGCACGCTTAATAACAAAACCGTCCTGCATCATGGGAGCTAATTGCTTCTTCAACGCTGAAGGTACCATCAAACGGCCCTTCGCATCGACTTTGCATTCGTATGTCCCAATTAAATTTATCACGGTTAGGTATTATAAAGCCAAATATATTGAAAATATTACCACAATTTACCACTTTTTACCACAATGTTGATAAGTTTTACCACTGTATGTAATTGAAAACCTTTGAAATAGCGCTATAGGCTTAGGATTCAGGATTTTGAAAAACAGTGGGAATATGTGGATAAAACAGCTAAGAAAACCGGCTGTTTATAAATTTCTCACTTCACATAAAAGCCATTGCAGTTACTTAAAAATGATTATACTTGTATCGAAATCGCTATATTTGCGATTGCTAACCGCAAAGGCTATCAATGAAAGATCACTTAAGGCAAGAGGGAAAATTCACATATCTTGAGAAGGGCGAAGGAACACCAATTGTTATCCTTCACGGACTTATGGGAGGCCTCAGTAATTTTGATGGTGTAATCAATTACTTTCCGGAAAAAGAATACAAAGTTCTTATCCCGGAACTGCCACTATATTCGATGTCCCTTTTAAAAACAAGCGTAGGCACATTCGCTAAATACCTGAAAGAATTTATTGATTTTAAAGGTTACGAAAAAGTCATTCTTTTAGGGAATTCCCTGGGCGGGCACATTGCTTTACTGGCAACCAAAATGTTTCCTGAAATTGTAGAAGCACTAGTGATTACAGGAAGTTCAGGACTTTATGAGAACGCCATGGGCGAAAGCTACCCAAGGCGGGGAGATTATGACTTTATCAAGAAAAAAGCGGAAGCAGTTTTTTACGATCCGGAAGTTGCCACAAAGGAAATCGTTGATGAAGTATACCATACCGTAAGCGACCGGAATAAACTGGTAAAAACCCTGGCCATAGCGAAGAGTGCAATTCGCCATAACATGGCAAAGGATCTCCCAAAAATGAATACTCCTACCTGCATTATCTGGGGAAAGAACGATACCGTTACTCCGCCTGAAGTTGCAGAAGATTTTCAGCGCCTTTTACCAGATTCAGATCTCTACTGGATAGATAAATGTGGACATGCTGCGATGATGGAACATCCTGATGAATTCAACCAGTTGCTACATGAATGGTTGAAAGAACGAAAGATCTAAAACAGCTCTTATGAAAATCAAGACGGCAGAATTTGTGGTAAGCAACTCCAAGGTTGATCTATGCCCAAACAGCAGCCTTCCAGAATATGCCTTTATTGGCCGAAGTAATGTGGGTAAATCATCCCTCATCAACATGATCACGGGAAGAAAATCCCTGGCAAAAACTTCAGCTAAACCCGGAAAGACACAGTTGATCAATCACTTTTTGATCAATGACAACTGGCACCTGGTGGATCTCCCTGGGTATGGGTATGCCCAGGTTTCTAAATCTACCAAAAGGGTATTTCAGAAATTCATTACTGCTTATTTCGAGAAAAGAAAGCAAATGATTTGTGCTTTTGTCCTTATAGATTCAAGGCATAAACCTCAGCCAATAGATATGGAGTTCATGCAGTGGCTGGGTGAGAACGCAGTCCCTTTCTGTATCATATTCACGAAAGCAGACAAACTAAAACCGAAAGTTTTAGAAGAGAACATCGAGAATTATAAAAACGAAATGCTGGAAACCTGGGAAGAAATGCCTCAGTACTTTATTACCTCAGCAACTACAAAGCTAGGACAGGATGATGTACTGGATTATATAGAAGAAGTAAACGAGCAGCTACGTAAATCCTAGAAAAGTTGTAGCCTTTCTTTTATCATTTCGATTAATTTTTTAGGGTGGTCTATCTTTAGAAATTCATTCTTAGAAACAAATACTTCTAAACCTTTATTGGTCTGAGCGAGGATTATTGGAAATTCAAACTTATGCCCGAATTTCGAGGCATAGGTTTTCAGGAATTCGTCCTTATGAAGAAAATCGGCTTCAACATCCAGGTTTTGCCTGAATTTTTTCCATTCCTTCTTTTCATCTATCAAACCGTAAGTTAGCTCACAGAGTTTACAGGAATAAGAAGATGGATTCACTACTTTCTGCAATGAATCCATCAACGCATTTAGCTTACCAGAATCGGCATTATATACAAAGATCAATTTTTGCACTAACTCTTCTTTATTTCGGTCTTTTCGGCAAAATAATCGCAAAAATCTTTCATGGTATCACGCATCTTATCATCCTGAGTAGCTCTAAAATAAGTGTCGCTCATAGAAACCAGCGTTTGATGGAAGAACTTCTTCATCTCATCTACCGGCATCTCTTTGGTCCAAAGATCGATTCTTAAAGTTTCCTGGTCTTTAGAATCCCAAACTGAAAGCATCAAAGCTTTTGCATCTTCCTTGTACACATTACCATCTTCTGCGCTCCAGGTAATATTTTCCGGAACGTGATTTTCATCGGTAACTACCTCTATATTTATTTCAGATTTCTTGAATTGAGACATTATTTCTTAGGTTTATAGTTCGCTTTATTAAAAATTTCTTCTGCTGAAGTGTTCAGCATTTTATTGATGGAAACATCATTCTTCTCCATGAAGGCCCTCACAATATTCCAGCCAATATACTGGCCCACCCTTGCCGGCGATTCTGAATCCAGCTGTAAATAAAATTTAGAAAATGGCGCTGGGTAGAGGAATCTTGTATACAACTTGGAATCTGTATCGAAAATTAGCTCGTTTTCTATGAAATATCGCCAGATCTGGTCTTCATTAGATTTCACCCATTTTAGTTCATCCTCAGTATACCCGATCTTCTCGGCATCAGACTTAAAAGGAATGAACCTATCCTTCAAATACAATAATTTCCCATAATAGATCATATGAGACAAAAATGATCTCGAATCTGCTTTAGGAACGTATTTTTCCGCGATTTCTACAGCAGCATCAGGAACTATCTGTTCTTTTCTGAAATTCTTCTTCAGGAATTCCTGTATGCCTATATAGAATTTATGATCTGGACCCAGATAGGTATCCAGGGCAATAAACAGGTATTCCCCGGTATAAATGGTCTTGTTCTTATAATCTACTTCAGAAGTTACAGTGATCACATCTGGTACCTGAAAGTCTGGAAAATAATACTTCACGTGTTGAAAAAGACTGTGGAGCTCATCATGTACTTCAGAAAATTCAGGAAATTTTTTACCGACCTCTGCTTCGATCTCCCTCTGAATCGTGTCATTCAGTTTCTGCACCCATAAGCTATCTGGATATTGGGCAGGAAAAAGAAAGGGATATTGAGCCTTTAATTGCGGTAAGTTCTCTTCGCTGCTTTCGGCAAATTTCCGATCAAATCTTATGAGCTCAAAATTGACTTCAACCTTTTCGATCTTGGCTTCGATTTCAGATTTTTTGTCGCAGGAAAAAAGACTGATAAGCAGTAAAAAAAACCCTAATTTCTTCAGCATAGCTTTCTATTATGAAGGCTTTAACGCCTGTGCCTTTCAAAAATTGGCTTTAAGTATTAGATTTGTGTGGCAAAGGTATTACTTACAAACTAAATCACCCAATATTATGCGGATCGAAAAAGTAGCTGACCATATTATTAACTGGCTTAAGGACTATGCTACCAAAGCCAATATGAATGGATTTGTAATTGGAGTTAGCGGCGGAATCGATTCGGCAGTGACCTCAACACTATGCGCAAAGACAGGAATGCCCACGCTATGCCTGGAAATGCCCATACACCAGGATAAGAATCAAATTAGCAGGGCAAGAAAACATATAGAGGAGCTGCAACATAATTTTGCCAATGTTAGCAGCCTTGAAATAAACCTTACTCCCGTATTTGAAGAGTTTAAAAAAGGAATGCCTCAGCATCGTGAGACCTCTACTCTCGATCTTAGCCTGGCAAATTCCCGTGCGAGGTTAAGAATGACCACTTTATATTACTTCGCCGGCCTGCATAAATATCTTGTCGCAGGAACAGGAAATAAAGTAGAAGATTTTGGCGTAGGATTTTATACAAAATATGGTGATGGCGGGGTAGATCTAAGTCCAATTGCAGACCTTGTTAAAAGTGAGGTATACGAGCTGGGTGAGTATTTGCACATTATAGATGAGATCATGAATGCTGCTCCTACAGACGGTCTTTTTGGCGATAGCAGAAGTGATGAGGATCAACTTGGAGCTTCTTATGATGAGTTAGAATGGGCGATGAAAAGCAAGGAAGATGGCAAAACTATTAATGATTTTGAAGGAAGAAATAAAGAAGTCTTCTCTATTTACAACAGATTGAATAAAGCCAACCAACATAAAATGCACCCTATTCCAGTTTGCGAAATCCCCCTTCACCTGAAAAAATAGACATCTTATCGAATAAACCTGACAGATTTCCTAAATAAAAAGTCAAAGCATTATTTTAGGTTAACAAAACCAAACTCAACGAGTTACCCCCGGACTTGTTTTAATTTAAAATCATGTATCGAGTATTAATTGCAGATCATCACCCGATTATTTTAGAGGGTGTAAAATGTGTGCTTCAAAACAATCCGGCGCTTCAGGTTACAGGAAGAGTTGGTAGCGGGACTCAGCTTTTTAATCATTTAGACAGGGAGGCTCCAGATGTTTTGATCTTAGAATTAGATCTACCCCAGATAAACGGGATCAACGCTATTAGACGCATCAAACAGGAATATCCTGAGGTAAAAACCCTTATATTCAGTTCTCACCCTGAAGAAATGTATGCCCTTAGTGCTATAAAAGCAGGAGCGGCTGGTTATATTTCGAAACATACTGATAATGAAACTCTAGAGAAAGCTATTTATCAGGTTGCCCGTGGTGGAATATATTTAAATCGTAAGATCACCGAGAGATTAAACTCAGGAATTTCACGAGGTAAGAGTTTAATTACAAAATTTAAAAAACTCTCTACCAGAGAAACCGAGGTGCTAAATTTACTATCCTCTGGTAAGCGAAATAAAGATATTGCAGAGGCATTGGATATAAATGAAAAAACGGTAAGCACTTACAAGACCAGGTTACTTAAAAAGTTAAAGGTTGATAATGTGGCAGATCTTATCACTCAATCTAGGCTCCTACAGCTAAATACTACATAACCCTGCCCAGCCTGTCTGAAAGTATCGTACTTAAACTGGTATAACTCATGATCTCCTGGATCATTTCGGTTCTGTGTTCTTCTTCAGAATCGACATCCTTCAT
Source organism: Christiangramia sp. (assembly GCA_041611635.1). Taxonomy (GTDB): domain Bacteria; phylum Bacteroidota; class Bacteroidia; order Flavobacteriales; family Flavobacteriaceae; genus Christiangramia. The sequence goes on along the minus strand of JBFIMP010000102.1, from coordinate 3,540 downwards.
TGCCTCAACCAACTCATTGATCTTTCTGCCAACCAGGTATCTTCTTAGGGAAAGAATAGTTTGAGTGACATATTGTGATATTCCCTGCTCTTTTTTCTTTACCGGAATATCATGTCTTTCCCAGTCGTGCAATTCGTATTGCTCCTCTTCCATTAGAATATCTGTAAGCTTAACGGCCTGGGATTCTTTTAGTTCATTAATGATCATCTCGACTCCAAATTCATCTTCAGAGTTTAGTTTATCTATTAATAAAAAGAAAAGTTCTCTAAAATCTTCATTTGTAAACTCGATCTCATCTTCCTGCAGGTCCAGGAAAATTTTCTCAAAAACTTTGGCTTCCTGAACTTCAGATTCATAAACCATTTCACCCTGCTCATTTTGTTTTAGAAGAATATCGTGGAATTCTCCATCCTGTCTCCCATATAACACCAATAAACTGATTATTTTCCTTTCAAGCTCATAAAGCTGGTCAACCTTTGTTTTTGAAGGTTCCTGCTTCTTAACCACCTCCATGCCTCGCTTTTTGGGCTTAGCAGAAGATTTAGGGTCTTTATTTTCTATTTGAGCCAGCGAAGCATAAAGCACATCCTCATTGATATCCATGATCCTGGAACATTCCTGAAGGTAAACTTCCCGCTGAATATTATCCGGGATTTTGGAAATACTGTTCACCATATCCCTGATCAACCCCGCTTTTTTTACAGGATCGTTTTTGGCCTCATCCATTAACAGCGAAGCCTTATAAGTGATAAAGTCGTATGAATTTTCCTGAAGAAACTCCCTTAATTCATCTTCAGAATTTGATCGGGCAAAACTATCTGGATCTTCTCCCTCAGGAAATGGGCAAACCTTAACATTCATTCCCTGCTCGAGAATAAGGTCTATACCACGCAATGAAGCCCTGGTTCCGGCCGCATCACCATCAAAAAGCACGGTAATGTTTTTAGTAAGCCGGTTAATCAATCTAATCTGTTCCGGAGTAAGCGCAGTACCTGAAGAAGACACCGTATTTTCTATTCCGCTTTGATGGAACTGGATCACATCTGTGTAACCTTCTACCAGGTAGCAATTATCTTCTTTGGCAATCGCCTGTTTCGCATAATAGATACCATAAAGAACCTTACTCTTATGATAAATATCGCTTTCAGGAGAATTTAAATATTTAGCGGCCTTTTTCGTATTTGAAAGTATCCTCCCTCCAAATCCGAGAACCCGGCCAGACATAGAATGAATCGGGAACATTACCCTGCCCTTGAACCTGTCGAAGCGCTTATTTTCTTTTACAATTGTAAGACCTGTCTTCTCTAGATATTCCAGCTTATAACCATCATCCAGCGCGGTCTTGGTAAATATCTCCCATTCATCTGGCGAATATCCCAGGTCGAATTTCCTGATGGTTTCAGGAGTAAAACCTCTTTCCTTAAAGTAGCTAAGACCTATCGCCTGTCCTTCATCTGTCTCATGCATGCGCTTTTGAAAGAACTCATTGGCATATTCTGATACGAGATACATACTTTCGCGCTCGTTAGCCTGTTCTTTCTGCTCATCACTCTGCTGTGTCTCTTCGATCTCGATATTGTACTTTTTCGCAAGGTATTTTATGGCTTCAGGATACGTAAAATGTTCATGCTCCATCAAAAAAGCCACGACATTCCCTCCCTTGCCACTACTAAAATCTTTCCAGATCTGCTTCACGGGAGAAACCATAAAACTTGGAGAGCGCTCATCTGTGAAAGGGCTTAAACCTTTCATATTACTCCCCGATTTTTTCAGCTGTACAAAATCACCAATAACCTCCTCTACACGGGCGGTTTCAAAAACATTATCGATAGTGGTTTTCGAGATCAATTGAAATGGATTTCTTTAAATTTTCCTGAAATTAATAAAAAAGACAAGGCTTTAAAAATATGAATTTCATATTTCTAAAGCCCTGCAAAATTACAAATTTATAACGGCTAATTAATCTACATCAAAACGAAGTCCTATTGAAAAATTATGCAGCTCTGGATTGGGATCCTGGAAAATAGGGTTGAGATCATATTTAGTGTAAAGTGTAGCCCATCCCCAGCCTAAATATCCGCTCAAACCGTATACAAAATCATTGGTATTATACCCTCCTTTTAATTTATCTTTCTGTTTATCTCCATCAATTTCATATTTCAGTTTCTGTCGCTCTCCAATGACTATTCCAGCATACCCTCCCAGGCCTATCTTAAATTTTCCTTTCGTAGAATATCTCAGGTAATTCTCAGATTCAGTTTTTGAAGAAGGTCCAAATTCAAAATGAACAGGCGCTACAAGTTTATCCATTCTGAACTTTGCTTTATTCAGGTCGTACTCAAAATCTCTAAGAAAAGTTTCATCACCATCCTGAACGAAATATCGGTTATCTGTAGGCTTCAATCCATCAAACTGAAATGAGAAACCATATTTTAAACGCAACCAGTTAGAATTTTGAAAAACTCTTGTTTTCCATGCCCATCCAAGTTCAAAGAAACGACTGCCTCCAATTTTGAAATCGGAATCATTCAATGACTGCCCTTCTTTTAAAGCATTATTGAAACCAGTTGCTATCACCAGGTCACTGGATGTTCTCTTATCATACTTCTTGTTATGGACATTATTTATCCGGACATTTAGTACTTTCCCTTCATCTCCAAAGGCGATGTAACCGGTCTGGTTTTTATTGCGATCATCAAATTCCATTTGATTCTCCATGATCGTGATACGATTTTCGATATTCCTGGCATGAAGTTCTGCTGCCTCTTTTTTCAGGGCACCGGCCTGCCCCGGAGTTACCTTTCCTTCTTTCAGAAGTTTATTTAATTTTTCAACCTTTACCCTGAGTTCTTCCTTTTCTTCTTTGATAATCTCTTCCCTTTTAAGCTCCAGGATCTCTTCCTTACTTTTTTTCTGTTCTTCCTGGCAATAAGCATAATTACTTGAAAAAGTAAATAAGGCCAGGGTAAAATAAATAAAGATAATTTTCATAGTTAGATTGTTTTAAGTTTTCCTCAGATTAGGACAAAAGTCTTCCTCATCAGATTTTGATTGATGAATGACCCTTTCGGGATGATTAATATTTAAATGATTACTTGATTACTCGTTTCTAGTTGCCACCGCGGTTTTAGCCTTTAAAAATTCCTCTTTTAGAAAATCAAAAACTTCTTTTCTAAAAGACTGATCTACCTCGTATTCCACATCTGCCAGCAAAGCATCTGCACTCACGACACCTTTGGCATAAAAGCTTCTTTGATTGCTGATATCTCTGGCGGCCTCTGCAAGAAGAGCATCCACCTCGGCATCTGTTAGATCCCCTCTCTTATCCTGCTCATTTTTGATCTTCTTAAGGACTTCCTGCACCGTGGAAGACAAATTGGTTACAGGATTTTCAGCGATTACCGCAGGCTCTATAGAAATTGATTCTATCTGCGGTCGCCTGGAAGAAGATTTCAAAATAACCTCTTCTCTTTTTTCTGAATTCACCAAACCTGGACTTCCAGCCATTCCTTGCTTTTTCTCCATAGTTCCCGGGCCAAT
>JBFIMP010000101.1:0-9035 GCA_041611635.1 Christiangramia sp. | reverse complement strand
GATCGAGAAATTATCTGAATCACCGCCATCACCTCCAATATCATCGTTTAAAGAAACGTTGATCTGGTTAGCCAATCCAGAAGAGGAATCTTCTTCTACCGTTAGATTATCATCTTCAGCATTTGGAAGATCGTTTACCGAATTCACGGTAATGTTTACGGTAGCTGTATCTGTATCTCCGTCTGAATCTGTTATGGTATAAGTAAAGGAGTCAGGACCGTTATAATCCGGATCTGGAACATATTCAAATATGCCATCACTTATTTCAGTAACTGAACCATTAGAAGCTGAAGTTAATAGGCTAAAATCTTCTCCATCTCCTTTATCACCGCCTATATCATCATTAGAAGCTACATTTATCTGGTTGGCAGGACCGGCAGAAGAATCTTCATTTACACTCAGGTTATCATTGTTAGCAACAGGAAAATCATTAACCGAATTAACCGTAATGAATACTGTGGCAGTATCTGTATCTCCATCTACATCTGTAATGGTATAGGTAAAAGAATCTGACCCATTATAGTCAGGATCGGGGATATACTGGAATATGCCATCACTAATCTCTGTAACGCTGCCATTGCCTGGTTGCGTAGTGATCGAGTAATTATCAGCATCACCACCATCACCCCCTATATCGTCATTAAGCGATACATCTACCTGATTTGCTGCACCGGCTCCTGAATCTTCTTCTACAGTAAGTAAGTCATCTTCAGCATTGGGTAGATCATTTACAGAATTGATTGTAACTGTAACCAGAGCAGTATCTGTCCCGCAATCATTATCTGTAATCGTATATTCAAAGGTGTCTGTTCCAAAGAAATTAGCTTTTGGAGTATATTTTATCTGATTGTTTATAATTTCCGTAGTTCCGTTTGCCGGCTGCCCTGCATTGGTTACAGTTAAATTATCGTTTTCTGGATCTGTGTCGTTATTCAGAACATCTACAGTAACTGGGGTATCCTCATCTGTGGTTTTTTCATCATCTACAGCGTCTGGTTTACCCTTTAGTTGTAAAGTTACAGCCGTTCTTAAACCATTGGTACAATCTCCTTCTGTCGAGGTAGCCACTGCATAATAGGTCACAGTTCCAATTTCAGAAAGTGTAGGGGAAGATATGGTGTCACTTCCCGAAGAAGAGGTATACCAGGTTATAAAAGAATCTGGTTGCATAACAATAGCGTCATTGGCATTTAATACCTGGCCGGAGAAACATTGTGTAAATTCACCATTGTTGTAATTTGTCGTCGTGTTTGGTGTGTCTGGTACAGGGGTAATAGTCACATCATAAGTAGAAGTGAGACCAGTACAACCATAGCTATCAAAGGTATAAGTAATGGTGTAAGTTCCGGGCGCGCTTGCCGAGACATCTATTATTCCGCTGGAAGAGTTTATAGCCAAACCACCTGGAGAAGCAGAAAAGGTTCCATTTTGCACTCCTTCAACAACTGGCTCATAGGTGCCATCAAAATTTTCACAAACAGGATTAGGTTCATAACTTATCCTGGCAGCACCAAAGAAGATATCCACAGGTACCGGCCCTATAAAATCAATAAGGGTAGCACTATCTGATGCCGAAGTCTTCGTTTTTACGAGTAGCGATTCCAATTCTATACCTTCACAAAATTGACCGGCAATACCTCCAAAGATCTTGGTCATATTAAGGCCTGCCTCTACGAACAAATATGTATCATAAACTGCCGCGTTGTTGGAAGTGAAAGGTCGTTTAACTACTATAGTGTTTCCTGCGGCAAAAGCATCGTTTGCACCAATTATAGAGGTATAGTCTACATAGGCATTATTTTCCCAAATAAAGAACTGTACAGAAGCGGTTGATCCTCCATTCTCATATTTTACAGAAATCAGGAAATCTCCTTCTGTCCTTGCTTTACCCGTAGTATTGGTGGTTGTAAACTGTTCTGTAGAAGTATTGTAAAAAACATTTCCCTGGAAGAACTCAAAATCTAAATAACTGGTACCCTTATTACTAATCCGGTCACTGCCTACGAATAACCATTGGTCGCCGTTAGCATTCCTGCTTATATGATAAAAGGCTGTACTCATATCTCCTTTAGCCGGGCTTGCTTGAGTTTGATCTGTATTCCAGACTAATGGATCATCTATATATTTATTACCGCCCTTAAACACATAATCGTTATTAGATTCAAAAGGATCCCTTACAAATACAGAGGTATTTGAGTCTACAGGATTACCACTGGCATCAAAAATGTAATTGTTACCGGGATCATACCCGGTTCCATTCCAGAAAGGAGCCCAGTCGATACCATCTGGTACATCCTGAGCCGTTAAATTGCCATCAATCTCAAAACGACCTGGAGGGTCCAGAATGGGAATATATTTCTGGGCAAAAATTGGATTGGCCTGAAATAAGCAAATAATAAATGTACCCAGAAAAGGCGCTATCCGCTTAAGAAAATCTCTATTTTGAATGCTTAGATTAATAATTAGCGCAATCAAATACCGGAGTGTAGTTTTCCAAATCATATCAATGATGTTTAATACTTATCAATAAATTATACCATCGCCAATAGCGAGTAAAGTGATTTGGGATTGCCTTAGGACATAAGATTCATTACCAGATATACTGTAGGAAGTATATTAGCTCCAGTTTCATGCAAATAATAGATTCGGGGGGGAATCGTAAAATTGTAGGTAATAGACACCGGTAATTAGAAAAAATTACCATTAGAAGTGGGGGTGACTTTTAATTGGTGTTATTAGCAGTAAAATTATTACAAATAAATTGTCCTTCAGTTCTAATAGCCTGAAATTAGATGAACCAACAACAAAATTCGGTAACTAACATAAAATCCGAATATTAACTATTTGATTTTGAAAGAAATGGACTCTTAAAATATGTTAATTTTGTAAGAATTTACGAAAAATAATAGGGGAAATCCCGTAGTTAAAACCTGGAAAATTAATTATTCGTACAAAATTTTGGATCGCTTTTCAGGGTAGTCAAAAGATTACTTTTCAAAAAGTCATTATTTCCGCAGAATTGATTAAAAAAGCGATCAAGAATTTGGTAGTTTTTTTCTGCCTTGACATTTAAACTTGTAAATTGCATGAAACTATCCAATTAAATGCAAAAGGACCTTAAAGACTATCGAAAATCTTATGAAAAAGGAGAATTAAAGCAGTCTGATTTACCTGCAGACCCTTTAGAATTATTTCAGTCCTGGTTTCACCTGGCCGATGAATCTGAAACCGTAGAAGAAGCAAATGCTATGAATATCTCTACTGTTGGAAAAGACATGGTTCCATTATCCAGGATCGTACTTCTAAAAAGCTATAGTAAAGAAGGATTCACTTTTTTTACCAATTATGATTCACAAAAGGGGAAAGCATTGAGCCAAAATGCAAATTGTTGTATCTCTTTTTTCTGGCCTGCATTAGAAAAGCAGATCATTATCCAGGGAATCGCCTCGAAGATATCTGAGCAGGAATCTGAAGAATACTTTCATAGTCGTCCGCGAGGTAGCCAATTGGGTGCAAAAGCTTCCGATCAAAGTTCTCCGGTTCCTTCAAGGGAATACCTGGAATCAAAACTAAATGAACTAGACCAACAGTATAAGAATAGTGAAGTTCCAAAACCCGAAAACTGGGGAGGATATATTATCAAGCCATTTAAATATGAATTCTGGCAGGGTCGTAAAAGCAGGTTGCACGACAGGATTCTATTTACTAATGAATCTGAAGATAAGTGGAAAATTGAAAGACTAGCACCTTAAGATATGAAAAGATTAATCTTAGTTAGACACGGGAAATCCTCCTGGGAAAATGATCTTCCAGACCATAAACGACCTTTAAAGAAAAGAGGGTATAAAGACGCAGAAGTTGTACTGAATGCCTTTCAGCACTTTTATGAGCCTGGAGCTCTATTCTGGAGCAGTTACGCGGTGAGAGCACATGAAACCGCAAAAATGTTTAAAGAAAGGTTGAATGTACCCGATAAAGATTTTGTAGTGAAAGAGGATCTGTATACCTTCAATCAAAATGAAAGATTGTCGGTAATTAGATCATGCACGCATGATGTAGAGCGGTTATTTGTTTTTGGCCATAATCCGGCCATGACCATACTTGTGAACTCCCTGGGTGATAAGAAACTGGATAATCTTCCCACTACCGGCTTATGTGTAATAGACTTCGAGGAGGATTCCTGGGAAGATATTCGAAAAGGCAAAACAATTCTAACCTTATTGCCTAAAAACCTACGATAGTACTTTATGGCCGAAAAACGTTATATAAACAGAGAATTAAGCTGGCTGTCTTTTAATGCCAGAGTTTTACAGGAAGCCGCAGATGAAACGGTGCCGCTTATTGAAAGATTAAGATTCCTAGGTATTTTTTCTAATAACCTGGATGAGTTCTTTAAGGTGAGATACGCTACAGTTAAACGTATCGACCTTGCGGGAAAAGCAGGTAAAAAAGTTCTCGGCGGAATAAAAGCCAACAAATTACTCGAAGAGATCACTAAAATCGTAATAGATCAACAATCTGAAAGTCTGAAGATCCTGCATGATATACAGACACAGTTGAAATCTCATAATATTCATATTATAAGTGAAGACGAGGTAACCCGTAATCAAAAAGAGTTTATTAAGAATTTTTTCTTGAGTAAGGTAAGTCCGGCGCTAGTTACGATCATTTTGAACGATCTGCCGGAGATGCCATCGTTGAAGGACAGTGCTGCCTATCTGGCCGTTAAAATGGTCATGGCCGAGGAGACAGAAAACTCACAGGGGATTTCAAAGATTATTAAAAAGACCTCGAAGGAAAAGAGATTTGTTCTAATTGAAATCCCCAGAAATATAGAAAGATTTGTGGTGCTGCCCGAGGAGAATGGAAAGCAATATGTCATACTTCTTGATGACCTTATTAGGTATAATCTTAATACCATCTTCAATATTTTTAAATATGAAAGTCTATCCGCTCATATGATCAAGATTACCAGGGATGCAGAGCTAGACCTGGATAGTGATCTAAGTAAGAGTTTTATAGAGAAGATCTCAGACAGCGTTAAGGACAGGATTAAGGGTGATCCGGTGAGATTTGTTTATGATAAAAATATAGATAGCGACACCCTGACCTATCTTATGAATAAAATGGGTATAGATGCTACAGACAGTATTATTCCGGGTGGCCGATATCATAATAGAAGGGATTATATGGATTTCCCCAGCCTGGGAGGACCAGAACTACAATACGAGGTAAGGGAGCCTTTACCTATTCCCGGATTAATATTGCAAACAAGTGTATTAAAGGGAATTGCAGATAAGGATTATTTACTTTATACCCCATATCAAAGCTTTGCCTATGTAGTGAAATTTTTACGGGAAGCTGCGCTGGATCCTAAAGTGAAGACGATTAAGATCACTATTTACAGGCTGGCCAAGATCTCTCACATTGCCAGTTCACTTATAAACGCGGTTAAGAATGGAAAAAAAGTAACCGTTCAAATAGAACTCCGGGCCAGGTTTGACGAGGTGGCCAACATTAGGTATGCTGAGCAAATGCAGGAAGAGGGAGTAAATCTTATTTTCGGGGTTCCCGGACTAAAAGTGCACTGTAAAACCTGTGTGATCGAAAGGGAAGAAGAAGGAAAACTAAAGAGGTATGGTTTTATTAGCACAGGTAACTTTAATGAAAGTACTTCCAGGGTATATACAGATTATACTTTATTTACTGCAGATCCCGAGATCCTGAAAGAAGTAAACATGGTATTCGATTTCTTTGAAACAAATTATAAGGTAAATAAGTATAAGCATCTTATAGTTTCTCCACATTATACCAGAAATGTGATCTATAATCTTATTCAGAACGAGATAGATAACGCAAAGAATGGAAAACCTTCTGGCATTAGGCTTAAACTGAATAGCCTCTCAGATAACGGCGTTATTGAAAAATTGTACAATGCCAGTAAGGCGGGGGTGAAGATCAAGCTAATTGTAAGAGGTATCTGTTGTCTTGTTCCAGGTGTTCCGGGCTTAAGCGAGAATATCGAGGCAGTAAGCATCGTAGATAAATTCCTTGAGCATCCACGTATATTTATTTTTGAAAATAATACTGAAACCAAGGTTTATATTTCTTCTGCAGATTTCATGACCCGAAATCTTGACCAGAGGGTAGAAATATCATGTCCTATTTATGATAAGGATATCAAACAGGAACTCATAGAAACATTTGATATAAGTTGGAGCGATAATGTGAAAGCAAGGAACCACTGCAGGGGAATGGAAAATCCTTACAGGGTAAGCGAGGGGCCTAAAGTAAGGTCTCAGTTTGCACTGTATGACTATTATTTAAGAAAAACAGATATTCAGGAGTAATGATTAAACAAAAAACATACGCTGCTATAGATATAGGCTCCAACGCCGTAAGGCTTTTGGTTTCAACGATCACCGAGAAGGAAGGTATGGAAACTAACTTCAGAAAGACTTCTTTGGTGCGCGTGCCAATCAGGCTTGGTGCAGATGTTTTCTTAAAGCAAAAAGTTTCTGAAAAGAACAGGGCAAGAGTAATAGATACCATGCAGGCTTTTAATTTATTAATGAAGTCTCACGGAGTTGAGAAGTATAAGGCCTATGCAACCTCTGCCATGAGGGAAGCAAAGAATGCACTTGAAATCGCCAGAACGGTAAAAGAAAAAACGGGTATTGAGATCGAGGTGATAGATGGTAGTCATGAGGCGGCAATTATTGCGGTAACAGATCTCCATGCACTCATTCAGACTGATTGCAATTACCTGTATGTGGATGTAGGAGGCGGAAGCACAGAATATACTATGTACAGTAATGGTAAAACTATCGCATCCAGATCTTTTAAGGTAGGAACGGTAAGGATGATGGAAGACCTGGTAGAGCATAAAACCTGGGAGGAAATGCAGGACTGGGTAAAACAGACCACCAAGGATTTTCATGATATAAATCTTATAGGTTCTGGAGGAAACATCAACAATATATTCAAAACCAGCGGTAAAAAAGAAGGTAAACCTCTAAGCCTGAAATATCTTAGAGATTACGATGAAAAACTGAACTCTTATACCTACGAAGAAAGAATCACAGAACTCGATCTAAAAAATGACCGGGCAGATGTGATCATCCCAGCTTCAAAGATCTATGTGAATTCCATGAAGTGGGCTAAGGCGAACTGGATCTATGTTCCAAAGATAGGATTGGCAGATGGTATTATTAAATCACTTTACAATGAATCTAAAAGGAAGAAATCCTAACCGTGGATACTTTCTTTAGTTCCAAGGTCTTTCATCACCTGAGCTTCAAAATCTAGAAGATCCTGCCATTTCTGGTCTACGATCTCCCTGTCACCGTATTTTCTAGCGAACTTAAGGAACATAGTATAATGATTTGCTTCGCTTACCATGAGATCACGGTAAAATTTAGCCAGTTCCTTATCCTCCAGTTGTTCTGAAAGTAACCTGAATCTTTCACAGCTTCTTGCTTCTATGAGTCCGGCAATGAGCAAACGGTGAATTAACTGGGTAGCCCTGCTGCCGCCTTTAGGAAAAAACGCCCTTAATTTAATTACATACTCATCTTTGCGATCCCAACCCATGCTGAAGCCCATTTTAAGAATTCGGTCATGCACCATTTTAAAATGGCCCATTTCTTCCCTTGCCAGAGCGGTCATCGCGGTAACCAGTTCAGAGTATTCAGGATAAGTGACTATAAAAGAAATAGCGGTGGACGCCGCTTTTTGCTCGCAATAAGCGTGATCTACGAGAATTTCTTCAATATTCTTTTCGGCGATATCGGCCCATCTTGGGTCTGTGGGTAATTTAAGTCCTAACATAATTATACGTCTAAATCGAAAGTAGCTCTTAATTTATCCAGTAATGGATTCGCTTCTTTTAGTTTCTCATATTTCTCCTGTGGGGTAAAGGCATATTTTTTTGAGGTAGCTTCATCCACATGAATATTTAGAGTGATATGTGTATTTCTAAGCTTGGCTTTAAGGTAGCTCATCAATCTGTTTTCCTCTCTTTCCAGATCAATTTTCATGGTCTCGTTAGGAAAGGTTAGATGGATTTCCCGATCCTGAAGTGTTGGAGTTTGGGATTCGAAAATTGAAGCAAGGATCTTTTCACCTTTTCTTTTCAGTTTCTCTGTGTAATTTTTCCACTCGGTAACCAGAGTTTCTTCGGTGAAATCATCGTCCATGACCTTTTCTGTAGGCATCATGGCTTTTTGCTGTTCCTCTAGCTCTTTTTTCTTGCCAATACTTTTTAAAGAAAGACCGGAGACCTTTTCTCTTTTGATCTCTGGAAAGGATTTTTTTGTAGGTTCTATCTCTTTTATAGCTTTATTAACCGGCTCTTCAATTTCAACCTTTTGCCTTGGCTCTGCAATTCTGGCCTTTTCAATTTTTGAAGCGATGTCAGATACCGGTTGCTCTGCTTTTATTTCTGCATTCGCTTCTGCTTTCGATTCTTCTTCTCTGTCTTCCTTCGCTTCGGTAATTTCAGGCTGAGAAGTTGTTGCTTCGGCCGGGCTCTCTTTAGAATAATACCTTTCTTCCTCTTCTCTGGCACAGGACTCGGTCGCTACTTTTGTTTTAGGTAGATTAGTTTCTTCAGAAGGGGAGGAGGTATCATGCTCATTTTCCCTTACCAGTTCTTTTTTTTCCTTGGAAATACTTACCGCTTCCTGTTCAAAATTTGCCGCAGGAACTATTTTTCGCTCAGCCTTTTTTTTTTCTGAACCAAAAGTAATCGAAGCAAGCTGCATTAAACACAGCTCCACTAAAAGCCTTTGGTTGTGACTGGTCTTGTATTTAAGATCACAGGAATTGGCCAGTTCTATAGCATCCAGCAAAAATTGATGTGAAGTCTTCTGGGACTGCTCGAAATATTTCGCTTTTGTTTGCTCTCCAACTTCCAAAAGGCTTATGGTTCTCTGATCTTTACAAACCATAAGATCCCTAAAATGAGAGGCCAATCCGGCTATGAAGTGATGACCATCAAAACCACTGGATAGAATATCATTGAATTTTACCAG
>JBFIMP010000100.1:0-9097 GCA_041611635.1 Christiangramia sp. | reverse complement strand
GGAAAATCTGTCATTAAGTATTCTTTACTCCTATTCCTTTTTCTGCAAATTTCTTATGTAAAAAATGGATGATCTCAAGAGAAGATGGAGTGTCACTATGCACACAAAAAGTATCTGCTTTGCAGCTAATTTCTTCACCAAAAAACGTCCTTATTTTCCCGTCATTATACATAAAAAAAACATGCTCAAAAACCTGTTGATTTTCGGTGATCAAAGCATGGTTTTTTGAACGTGAAACCAGGCTGTAATCCGGCTCATAATTACGGTCTGCGAAGGCCTCAAAAAACAGGTCGAATTTACCCATGGCCAGTTCAGAAATTTTAGAATTCAGCGGTACAAAAAGTCGGAAATCTTCCTCCAGATCTTCCAAACATTCTACGATAAGCCGGGCAATATTTTCATCTTTGGCAGCGTCATTATAAAGTGCGCCGTGAAGTTTTACATGAGTCATTTTTCCACCTTCAGATTCTGCGATCTGTTTTAAACTTAAGATCTGTCCTTCGATAGAAAGTTTAAGATCCCGGGCAGACATCTCGAGATGGTTTCGTCCAAAATTTTCTCGGTCTGGATAAGAAGGATGCGCTCCTATTTCAACATCATGCTCCATGGCCATCCTTACAGTTCTATGCATGGTTTCCAGGTTTCCGGCATGACCACCACAAGCAATATTACAGGCAGAGATCAAAGGCATGATCTCTTCGTCATACTTCCCTCCTTCTCCAAGATCACAGTTTAAATGTATAGTCCTTTCCATCTAAAAATTTTCAATTACGTTTAAAATAGATTTTACTCCCAGGAAAACCGATAAAGCAATTACGATAAAACCCATTATGTTTTGCCACAGATTGTTCCTGTGTCTTCCCAGGACAGAACTTTGGTTCACTATCCAAAATAAGAAAATTGCCACGACTGGCAGCACCAAACCGTTAGCGATTTGAGCGAACTGGATTATTTCTACCGGTTTAATACCGAGAGAAGAAAATATAACCCCAAGTATGATTACAGTCATCCATACTGCTTTAAACCTCTTAGATTGCATTCCTCCTTTCCATCCCAGACAGCCCTGAACAACATAAGCAGCGGCCAAGGGAGCTGTGATAGAAGAAGTAATTCCCGCTGCAAGAAGTCCTATTGCTATAAAGATCGTGGCCGAATTACCAAATAAAGGTTCGAGACCCAGAGCCAGATCTGCGGCAGACTCGATCTTATCTATATTAGCTGCGGCGGCACATATTACAATAGCCACAGAAACCATTCCTCCCAGCAATAAAGAGAAAACCAGTTCTTTTCTAACCGTTCCCAGGTATTGAACCCCATTCCATTTTTCACTGACTAAGGACGCATGTAGAAAAAGATTATAAGGGACTACGGTAGTACCCACCAGGGCCATGATCGTTAGAAGTCCGGCGTCAAATGACCCCGGGATAAATCCTTTAAAAATTCCAGTAATATCAGGTCGGGTAATGATAGCAGTTAGAATAAACGCTAGGCTCATTAGCAAAACCAGGCCAATAAAAACCTTTTCCAGTTTTTTATAACTACCAAGATAAAGAAGAAAAAAAGCTATTCCGCCAATAAGCAGACTCCAGATATTGAAGCTGAAAGCGCCAACCTCAAAGTTTTTGGACTGAAAAACAGCCTCCACACCCAGAACGGCGCCAGTAATATTACCTGCCTCATAGGCAGCATTCCCTATAACGATCGCAGAAAAGATCAGGAATAGAATAAAGATCCTTATTGCAGGATTCTTTAGCTCGTCTCGAATACAATCACTTAAACCCTTTCCTGTGATCAGGCCTAACCGAGCCGACATTTCCTGGAGAATGATACAGGCAAAAATGGAGATTGATAAAGCCCATATTAAAGAGTATCCAAAATTTACACCCGCAACGCTGCAAATGGTAACCGTTCCCGGTCCTATGAACGCAGCAGAAACGAGTATTCCCGGTCCTAAGTTCTTTAAAAAGTTTCTCACTCCTTCACTTTACCCTGAGATTTCTGTAAAGCGTAAATGGCAAATGATCCTAACCAATGCCCTCCTTCATAACCATCGCCCACAATATTTGGAAAAGAATAGGCAACATGTTCATTGGCAAGACTTTTTAAATGACCAAACTGCGCAGGATAATCACTGGCGAGACCATAAAAAACCCATGCTCGGCTAAAGTTTAGACCATCGAGATGAACTAATTTTCCATCGGTTCTGTCTGAAACTTCACCTACTTCCATCTGGAAGTCTTTTTTCTTAAGTTGAGGCATAAAGTCTTCTATCCAAAGGCTAAAGGCATTTTTAGGAAGTACCCTCCTCATAATATCAATTTCGGAAAGGCAAGGCGACAGAAAATCATACCCACCCGGTTCCCAGGTCACTGGACAATTATCATCCTTTAAGTAAAAGTCCTGGGCTCGTTTTTTAATGATGTCCAGAAACTTTTTATTATCGGTCGCTTTGGCGTAATCGTAGGCAAAGGCTAGCCCAAAAGCGGTATTGGTATGTTCACCTACCCTAATTGGATAATTTAGCTTAGGTAAAAATCCCATATAATTCTGAATAATAAGCTCGGTTAGAGGCTGTAGGTTGGTTGCCAGTTCCTGTCCTAGCGGATCTTCCCACGTCTTTAATTCCTCAGCCAATTTTAACAGCCACGCCCATCCATAAGTTCTTTCAAAAGAGCCACTCTGCTTCCTTTTAAAATAATCCAGTTCACCCTGAATATTTTCAGCAGACAGAGATTTTTTCAAGGTTTCCCTTATCTCTTCTTTTCTTTCAATTTTTGGGAATTGTTTTAAAAGGCTTACCAGCGACCAGTGAGCATGTACCGAAGAGTGCCAATCGAAACAGCCATAGAAGGCCGGGTGTAATTCATGTGGTTCCCCTATAGCCTCTTTATTTTCGAGAGTTTGTCCCAGTTTATTAGGATATTCGGTTTCTATACAAGCCAAAGGAAGCTCTACAAGTTTGTTGGCTTCTTCCACATCGAGAATAATGGGTTCTGAAGCCATTAGACCATCTGGTAATAGACCCTCAACATCGATACTATCATTACTGGTTGTGTTTTTTTCAGCTTCTTTAGATTTATCTCCTTTACATGAGAAGATCCCAAGACAGAGAAAAATTAGAAAAATTCTTTTCATTAGTTTAGGTTGTTGTATCCTGAATAAATTCTAATCAGAAATTGCAGATTGGTTTTTACGGTCTTCCCAAAAATATAAAAAAGACGGCAAGGTTTAGTTAATTAAAACTCAAGATATTCAGGCCAACCAACCTTCACGATCCAAACTTCTATATTGTATAGCCTCACTAATGTGATCTCCCATAATAGACTCACTCCCCTGCAGGTCTGCAATACTCCTGGCAACCTTTAGAATACGATCGTAAGCTCTTGCAGAAAGATTTAAACGCTCCATGGCCGTTTTTAAGTGTTGCTTGGAAGCATCTTCTAATTTGCAGAATTCCCTGATCTGCTTTGGCCCCATTTGAGCATTATAATGAATGTGGGCCACCCCTTCAAAACGTTTGGTTTGTAGCTCTCTTGCTCTGGTCACCCTTTCCCTTATATGAACGCTGCTTTCTCCCCTTCTTTCCTCACTTAATTTTTCAAAAGGCACGGGAGTCACTTCTATATGAATATCTATCCTATCCAGAAGTGGTCCGCTTATTTTACTAAGGTAACGTTGCATCTCAAAAGGAGAAGAAGTTACCGGAGCACCGGGATCATTAAAATATCCCCCAGGACTTGGGTTCATACTGGCTACCAGCATAAAACTTGAGGGGTAGGTAACTGTAAATTTAGCCCTGGAAATGGTGACTTCCCTATCTTCAAGGGGCTGCCGCATGACTTCCAGTACTCCCCGCTTAAACTCGGGTAGTTCATCCAGAAATAAAACGCCGTTATGAGACAGGGAGATTTCTCCCGGCTGGGGATATGCACCTCCACCTACAAGTGCTACGTCTGAAATTGTATGATGAGGGCTCCTGAAAGGCCTTTGAGACATTAAACCTATATTATCCTTAATTCGACCCGCTACACTGTGGATTTTGGTAGTTTCGAGAGCTTCCTGCAGGGTCATTGGAGGTAAGATCGTAGGCAGACGCTTGGCCAGCATAGTCTTACCTGCACCAGGAGGACCTATAAGAATGATATTATGACCGCCGGCAGCGGCGATCTCCATGCAGCGTTTTATAGACTCCTGCCCTTTTACGTCTGCGAAATCATGTTCTAAATTATTCAGGTTATTGTAAAAGGTTTCACGGGTATTGATAATCGTTCTTTCCAACTCTACATTCTTATCAAAAAAGTCGGTTACCTGGGTGATATTTTTTACTCCGTAAACCTCGAGTCCGGAAACAATGGCAGCCTCTCTCGCATTCTGTTCCGGAAGAATAAAACCTTTAAAGCCTTCTTTTTTTGCCTGTATAGCTATGGGTAAAGCCCCGCGAATAGGCTGCAAACTGCCATCAAGGGATAATTCTCCCATGATCAAATAATCTGATATGTTATCGGCTTTAATCTGTTTGGAAGCGGCCAGAATCCCAAGCGCAAAAGTAAGGTCATAGGCTGAGCCTTCTTTACGAAGATCGGCAGGCGCCATATTGATAATGATCTTTTTACCTGGTAATTTTAGATTATTGTTCTGCAGAGCGGCTGCGATACGATAACTGGATTCCTTCACGGCGTTATCAGGTAGACCAACCAAGTGATATCCAATTCCTGGAGCAACGTTTACTTCAACTGTAATGGTGGTTGCTTCAACTCCAAAAACAGCACTGCCATATACCTTTACGAGCATATCTTAAAGATTTAATTGCAGGGTCTTTGTTTTTTGATCGAACAACCTATTGTTCAATTCTAAATATTTATTGCATGAAATTAATCGGTAAAACAATTAAGCTCAGTTCGCACTTTTCCCGGTTGATTGAAATTCTTCTTCAGACTAATTGAAAAAGTAGTCCCGTCCGCTTTATTGCTTTCAAGAGAAATCATCCCTCCATGTGCCAGGGCTACACTTTTAACCAGGGTGAGTCCCATTCCCCATCCATCCATATCTGTACTCTGAGATCTTTCACCACGATTAAGAAAATCAAAAATTTCAGATTGACTGCTTTTATCTATGGGCTTTCCCCTATTATGAACCTTAATGATAACCTCCTCTTCTAAATTTTCGAGGATCATTTTTATCTCTGATTTTCTGGAACCATACTTCACGGCATTCGCAACCAGGTTTTCGACTACTCTCCTTATAGCAGTTCCATCAAATATCCCCGGCACCTCTTTTTCATTACACTCAAAAACAATTTGGTTATTATAGATTTCTGAAGCTTCCTTAAAAACCCACCTTAACTCCTTCACAATGTCTATTTCTGAGAAATTCAGTGTAATCCCCTCACCAGCTTTAACGCTTATCGCATCTAAAAGGCCTTCCAACAGGTCCAGTGATTTCTTAAGGCTACGCAATCCCATAGCTCTAAGACTCTCCATTCTTTCTTTATCATCATTAAAATTTATCACATCCAGGGCAAAATAAGCTGCAGAGATAGGATTTCTTATATCGTGTGCCAGGGTGCCAACAAGTTTCTCCCGCATCTCCTGTAATGAATCACTAAAAGAAGTGGCCGAGGTTAGCATTGCTGTTTCCAGAGTGTACTTTAAAGTATTACCTATCCTCTTGGTATAAACCTTATTTTTGATAAGTGTCTCGGTAAGTACTTTATGAAAAATCACATATTCCCTCAGTATTTGCTGCAAGGTATAATGTGAAGTGGTAGCCCTGTGCCGGCCATGATCAAAACTATTCTTTATGATCGACTCGTATTTATTATTTTTTTTAATTTCCGAAAATTCGCCGTATTGGTCAATGATGTCTGCAATATCCTCAAGAACATTAGGCCACTGATTCCTTAAAGCAAGCTCACTAGAAATGTTAGATGCCGGAATCTCATCTTTTACCAGGGTTTCCCAGTTCTCCATAATTTGAGAACTGTTTCGTTTTATTATTTCCGAAGCAAATTTCATCTTATTACTGTACAGTCTATGAAATTAACTTATTTTTTTGATTTAATAATACATAACCAATTAAAACTTAAATGATTACTAAAAAACCTTAAAACAATACTAAAAAAAAGACCTGCTAAAAGCAGGTCTAATAATTTCTTGATTAGAAGAAAATAACTAAGATACTTTAATCACATTTTGCCTGTAATATTCAATTAAGGCATCTATAGGTCTTCTTACTATATTTCCAAGTTGGATACCGTATGGTTGCAGAACCGCCCTGATAATATCTTCACTAAAGAAAGCTATTGTCCCAATAAAATGTACAGGGACAGAAGTTACCTGAGGATAGGAAAGCACTCTGGAATGAACAAAATCTGTTAAACCTTCATGAAGCAGCTTATAGAAATATCCATTACGCTCATTGGTAAAAATGAATTCAGCAAAATGAGCCAGATAGGTATTAGGATTTTCTTTTCTATAAAGATTCATCTTAATGGTATCTGAATTAAGATCGAACTTTTCCTCAAACTTTTCCGCTACTTCCGGAGGCATACGCTTATAATAATAATCGCGTATAAGTCTTTTTCCAAAATAGTTCCCGCTGGCTTCATCCATTAGAATATACCCTAGAGAATCTACTGCCTGATGTATGTTTTCTCCATCAAAATAGCAACTGTTCGAACCTGTTCCCAGAATACAAACGATTCCTGGCTCTGTAGTAGCAGCATATACTGCCGCGACCATATCTTCCATCACCAGCACTTCATCTGCATTGGTGAAATAGTTCGCAATAATACTTTTTAATAATTCTCGCGGAGTTGGAGTACCACAGCCGGCACCATAGAAATGAACTTTTTCTACTTTATCTTTCACTTCTGCAAGCTCCGGATTCTCGGCTAGTCTCTCTTCCAGAACCGGTTCTTTAAAAACCGCAGGGTTTAATCCCTTTGTTCTGGTTTTAAAAACCTGTTCTCCTTCATTATTTAGAAGTATCCAATCACATTTTGTGGAACCTCCATCAGCAATTAAGATCATTTGTTCTTATGATTAATTAAAATCAGAAATAAACACAGTTCGTAATTTAAATTTACGATTTAATCTGTTGAGAACTGTGCTTATTTCAGATTTAAAATATTATAGAGTAGCTACGTGTGCAGCAAGGTCGATAAGTTTAGCCGAGTAACCATACTCATTATCATACCATGCGATTAGCTTGAAGAAATTATCATTTAGTGCAATTCCGGCTCCGGCATCAAAGTTACATGTATGTGCATCTGACACGAAATCCTGGCTTACCACTTCTTCTTCAGTATAAGAAATAACTCCTTTAAAGGCTCCTTCTGAAGCTTTTTTGAAAGCAGCTTTGATCTCCTCATAAGAGGTATTCTTTTCTGTACGGACAGTTAGATCTACTACAGATACATCTGTGGTTGGAACTCTAAAAGCCATCCCGGTAAGTTTTCCTTTTAATGAAGGAATTACTTTGGTTACCGCAACTGCTGCTCCTGTAGAACTTGGAATTATATTCGCCATCGCGCTTCTTCCTAATCTAAAATTCTTTCTAGAAGGAGAGTCTACGGTAAACTGGGTAGATGTAGTAGCATGAACTGTAGTCATTAATCCCTCTACCAAACCAAATTCATCGTCGATCACTTTTGCAAGTGGTGCAAGACAGTTGGTAGTACATGAAGCATTAGATACGATATGATCATCTGCTGTCACATCCTGATGGTTTACTCCCATCACGAACATTGGAGCAGTTTTAGAAGGCGCAGAAATAACTACTTTTCTGGCTCCTGCATCCAAATGTGCTTTTGCATTATCTTTATCTGTGAAAATTCCGGTACAATCAAGAACCACTTCAGCATTAATGTCATCCCATTTAAGATCTGCAGGATTCTTTTCTGAAGTTACTCTGATCTTCTTACCGTCTACGATTAGGTGACCATCTTTAACTTCTACTGTACCATTATATTTACCATGTACAGAATCATACTTCAGCAAATATGCCAGGTGATCTACATCCAGAAGATCATTAATACCTACAACCTCTACATTTTCATTTTGAGCGGCAATACGAAAAGCAATTCTTCCTATTCGCCCAAATCCGTTTATTCCAATTTTTGTACTCATTTCTTTGGTTTTTAATTATACAGAAGTGATGTCTGCCACCCTTCTTAATTCCTTATCTATTTTAGCGTCACCTTTGATCGCGGTAACCAGATCTACATGCACCACTTTTTGATGATGTATACCTATCATTATTTCGGTCTTGTCTTTCATAAGAGCTTCCACAGCGCCAACACCCAGCTTACTGGCCAGAACACGATCAAAACAACTAGGTGATCCACCACGCTGAATATGCCCTAACACCGAAACTCTTATTTCGTATTCATCCAGATTCTCCTCTATATAGCCGGCCAGTTCAAAAATATTCTTACCGCTTTTTTCACCTTCAGCCACTACAATAATACTGGAGGTTTTGCCTGCTTTTTTACTTTTCTTCAGAGATTCGATAAGCCTCTCCGCCCCCATACTTTCTTCGGGGATCAGGATCTCTTCGGCTCCGGCTCCAATACCACTATTCAAAGCTATATCACCGGCATCCCTACCCATTACTTCGATAAGGAAAAGCCTGTTATGTGAGCTGGCCGTGTCGCGAATCTTATCGATCGCTTCTACCACAGTATTTAATGCAGTATCATAACCCAGGGTATAATCGGTACCATTAATGTCATTATCTATAGTAGCGGGAATTCCCACGATGGGAAAATTGAATTCCTGACTAAAAAGCTGACCACCGGTAAAAGTACCATCACCTCCAATAACAACAAGGCCATCAACATTGTTGGCCCTAAGATTTTCATAGGCTTTCTTTCTACCTTCTTTGGTTTTGAATTCTTCTGAACGAGTGGATTTTAGAAAAGTTCCACCTTTATTGATGATGTTTCTTACAGAACGGGCATCAAGAGTCTCGAAATCAGCTTCGATAAGACCCTGATAACCTCTGTATACGCCGGTGCATTCCAGTTTGTAAAACGAACATGCACGAACAACTGCTCTAATTGCAGCATTCATTCCAGGAGCGTCTCCTCCTGATG
>JBFIMP010000099.1:0-9135 GCA_041611635.1 Christiangramia sp. | reverse complement strand
TTACTTTCACTTCAGTTCCCTTCGAAATCTTACTAAGGTAATTTTCAGGAACATCGGCCTCTACATACATGTTATCAAGGCTTATTAACCTGAAAAGCTGGTTCTGGCCAGGGTTCACTACTTCTCCCTGCTCACTTATTACATCGTCCACCACACCGCTAAAAGGAGCTCTAACTACGGTCTTGTTCAGTTGGGACTTCAACCTGTTAACTGAACTTTGTAAAGCTTCAAAATTGGTCTTCGCTTCCAGGTACTGCATTTCTGAACCTATATTTTGCTCCCAAAGCCTTTCCTGTCTCTCGTAAGTGGTTTTGGCAAGCCTTTCCTGAGCTTCCAATTGCACAAGTTCGTTCTGAAGTCCTCCGTCATCAATGCGGGCAAGGACCTGTCCTTTAGAAACCCTGTCTCCCTCATTCACTCGAACATCGGTCAGGATTCCTGAAAATTCAGGGTAAATAATGATGTTTTCATCTGTAGCCACATTACCCTGTACTTCTGCATAGTGTTTGAATAGAGTATCCTGAATGGTATGTATACTTACCAGATCCATTCTTCTATTCTTATCAAGTTTTTTAATGGCTTCGTCCAGGAGGTCTATCTGTTCTGCGATCTGAGCCTGCTCAGTGCTTAGTTCAGATTTTTTTGCCCTTATCTGGTTAAGGTCTTCACTTTTCAGTACTTCGTCTATAGATTTGGTTTCCGCATCTCCACCGCAGGAAATCAGGACTAAGGGTAATCCAAATAGTAGTATTAATTTTTTCATGTTCTTATTTATAAATGGGAGATTAGTTTTCATCGTTGTAACTTCTTGTGTCCAGTAAATTTTCAAGTTCTGCCTTTGCGGTGATCACATCCAACATAGATTGCAGATATTCCTGCTGTGCGGTATAAAGCTGTCTTTGCGCCTCGGTAAGTTCAAAACTGCTGGCAATCCCCTCAAAAAATTTTATCTGATTCTTATTTTCTATTCTTTCGGCCAGTTCAAGATTTCTTCCTGCATTCTGGTAGTTCTCTATACTGAACTCGTATTCACTTTTGGCCATATTTATCTGGCGTTTCACATCATTCTCGGTCTGTTCGAGTTCAAGCATCGCCTGTTCGTATTCTAGCTCCCTTTGCTGTGTCCTGGAACTTCTCATCCCAGAGCTGAAAATTGGAATATTAAGACTCACTCCTAAAATGGATTGACCAAAATATTCCTGGTCGCTATTAAGAAAAGTGAATTTGTCTGCAAACCCCTGGTAACCGTAATTCACGAATCCAGAAAGGGTAGGCAAAGCCTTGGCTTTTTGAAGTCTTACCTGAATTTGTGCAGACTCAGCAGAATTCTTAGCAATACGATAATCGATATTTTCTTCTATAGGGATGTTTCTTTCTAGAATTGCCGGTTCATAATATTTCATGGCCAGACCATTGAGATCGTCTGTAAGGATTACCGCATCTTCTACCGGAATCCCCAAGCTTAGATTTAAAAGTTCATAAGCGATATCACGCATTCTCTCGCTACGGCTAAGATTATTTTTAAGTCTTAGTAGTGTTATTTCCAGTTGCTCAACATCTTCCTGCTCGGCGAGACCATTGTCATAGATCTTCTGGGTATCATTGTAGTTTTTTTGGACTGTTGCCACGTTCTTTTTAAGAATGTCCACACTTTCTTCAGCCAGCAGAACATTTCCGTAGGCACTAATAACAGATTTCTTTATTTCCAGATCGGTTTTGGTTTTTGCATTTTTCGAGATCTGTAATAAGGTTTTTACAGATTGGATACCTACTATATATGATCCATCGAAGATCAACTGCCTCCAGGTCGCGGTTGCATTCACGCTCTGTTTGGTTCCAAATCTCACCGGTATAAAGCCTTCCGGAGCATCTACCGGAGTATCATTCCTTTCTACATTTTCAAAATAATCCTGAACAATGTCTATAGTGCTTTGAGTGTTATCGAAAGCCGCCGCCGGTAATAAGGTGACCGGTTGTTGAAGAAAATTTTGATAATCTACTGCGCCGTTTATTTGGGGAAGACCCTGGGCGATGATTTCCCATTTTTGTTTCAAGGCGATCTGTACATCTTTTTCTGCGATCTGGGATTGATAATTGTTCTCGATTCCAAATTCTATAGCTTCCTCTATAGAAAACCGGTAACTTTTTGAATTTTCTTCCTGGGCGAATAATCCTGAAACTAACAGGATCAAAAAGCTGAAAATATTTAGGGATCTATTTCTCATTATTGATATAATCTTCTAGAGTTTCTATTCCTTTAGGGGTGCAGATCGCACGAAGGTGATAATTCAAAAATTCTCCGGTTAGATCTTCTTCTGTAAACTGTTCTGTTGGAAACATATCTTTGTCTTTTACACCCATCATTCCCACAAAGTGGATGCGGCAAACAAAGGGAACGTTTATTTGTTTGCGATAATAACCCTGTTGGATTCCACGGGATATATTGTCTTCTACACAATTTTCCAGAACCTGAAATTGTTCTTCAATAAGTTTTTCAAAAACTTTTGGGTAGTATTTCTTTAACTGGAAATGAGGTGAAGTCTTTTCTCCTTTTAAATGCTGGTTCACGAATTGCTTTATTTCGAAATTCTCTATAACTGGATTCAGATCTCTTGATCTTATTTCGTCTATTCCCTCAGAAATAGTTTTTAGCAAATGCGAGCCACTGGCCTGTACCAGTTTATTTTTCGTAGAATAATGGGCGTAGATGGTCTTTTTAGAGATTCCCATGCTATCGGCAATATCGTCCATGGTTACGCTTTTAAACCCATAGTTGAGAAACATCTCTGTTGCGGTAAGCAAAATTTTTTCCTGCACTTTAATTTAAAATTTTGACAAAAGTACACCTGGAAACTTTAAAAACAATAAAAGTTTCCTAAGTTTTACCATTATTTAACATCTGCTTAAAATTTGAATTACTAGCATTTATGGTATTTTAGCGAAAAATTATTTTTTCATGCTTGCCATTTCCCAGTATAGAGAAGCCGTAATCGACTATCTGCACGAAAAGATCAAAGTAAAAGAACCTGCAAATTTGTATGAACCAATGGTTTATATCCTTGAACAAGGTGGGAAGCGTTTACGTCCTGTCCTGGTTCTAATGGCAACAGAAATCTTTGACTGTAATTACAAAAAGGCTTTAGATGCTGCTTTGGCAATCGAGGTTTTTCATAACTTTTCCCTGGTGCATGATGATATTATGGACGATGCTCCTATTAGAAGAGGGAAGGAGACTGTTCATGAAAAATGGGATATCAATACAGGTATTCTTTCAGGTGATGCCATGCTTATAAACGCCTACCAGCTTTTTGAAAATTATGAAGGGGAAACATTCAAGGAACTATCTTCTTTATTCACTAAAACTGCTATTCAGGTCTGTGAAGGTCAGCAATATGACATCGATTTTGAGACGAGAGATAATGTAAGTATAGATGATTATCTTAAGATGATAGAATATAAAACTGCTGTCCTGGTTGGCGCCTCATTACAAATGGGGGCTATCGTGGCTCAGACCTCGAAAGCCTGCAAAGAAGCGATCTATCAATATGGGAGATTGCTCGGTATTGCATTTCAGCTTCAGGATGATTACCTGGATGCGTTTGGAGATCCGGAAACCTTTGGGAAGCAACCAGGTGGGGATATTATCGAGAACAAAAAAACATTTCTATATCTTAAGACTCTGGAGCTGGCCAACAAAAACGAGGCGATGCAATTAGAGCATTTATATAGCATTTCTCCGGCAGAGAATTCTGGAAAAATTGAAGCGGTAAAAGCTCTTTTTGAGAGTAGTGGTGCTGCAGAGCTTACCCGCAGGGAAATTGAGAATTATACAGATAAGGCCTTTAAGATACTTGATAAAATAGAATTACCTGAAGAGAAAAAATTACCGTTAAGAAACTTCGGGAAAATGCTCATGGAGCGACAGGTATAATTATTAGCCTTACATTCTTAGTATCAGCTTAGAACAATTTCATTCGCAGTTATTGTTAAAATTACTATAATACCATATAGAATTCTACTCTAGCCTATAAGCTGTTTTTTTTAAAAATTGTATTTTTGCTATGTTTTTATAAACAAAAGAAACATTTGTTTCAATTCTATGGATAGATTTTCATTTCTAAATGCTGCTCATACTGCATATTTCGCAGAACTTTACGATCAATACTTAAAATATCCTGATAGTGTGGAGCCCAGTTGGAGGGCTTTTTTCCAGGGATTTGACTTTGGAATGCAACAAGATGGTGTTTCAGAAGAGGTATTAAGTGAAGCTCCTGTAGATTTTGCTGAAGGAGATATACCGGCACACGTAATAAAAGAATTTCAGGTAATTCGCTTAATTGACGGTTATCGCACAAGAGGACATTTATTTACCAAAACAAATCCGGTGAGGGAGCGTAGAAAATATACTCCTACTCTGGAAATTTCCAATTTTGGTCTTGAAGAAAGTGACCTTGAAACCAAATTCAATGCAGGAGATATTCTGGGCATTGGGCCAACTTCTCTTAAAGAGATTATAAGACATCTGGAAAAGATCTACTGCGAGTCTATCGGGATCGAGTATATGTATATTCGAAAGCCTGAGGAGATCGAGTGGATTCAGAATAAATTAAACATCAATGAGAATCATCCTAAATTTGATGAAACTCAGAAAAAACAGATTCTAAAGAAGCTGAATGAAGCGGTTTCTTTCGAATCTTTTCTACATACAAAATACGTTGGGCAAAAGCGTTTCTCACTGGAAGGTGGAGAAAGTTTAATTCCGGCACTGGATGCGCTTATAGAAAAGGCTGCTGAAATTGGAGTGGAGGAATTTGTGATGGGTATGGCCCACCGTGGGAGACTAAATACCCTGACCAATATCTTCGGAAAGAATGCCAAGGATATTTTCAGCGAATTCGATGGTAAGGATTACGAGCAGGATATATTTGACGGAGATGTGAAATATCACCTGGGGTGGACTTCCTGCCGCACTACAGATACGGGTAAGGAAATAAACATCAATATTGCACCTAATCCTTCCCATCTGGAAACCGTAGGGGCCGTGGTGGAAGGTATCGCCCGTGCAAAACAGGACAGGCGTTACGAAAGAGACAATTCTAAGGTATTGCCTATTCTCGTACATGGAGATGCTGCCATCGCCGGGCAGGGACTTGTTTATGAATTAGTGCAAATGGCTAAGCTGGAAGGTTACGAAACCGGCGGAACCATACACATAGTGGTAAATAACCAGATAGGTTTTACCACAAATTATCTGGATGCAAGAAGTTCTACTTATTGTACAGATGTGGGGAAAGTAACTCTTTCTCCCGTATTGCACGTGAATGCAGATGATGCTGAAGCGGTAGTACACGCAATTCTTTTCGCCTTGGATTTCAGGATGAAATTCAAAAGAGACGTATTCATCGACCTTCTGGGATACAGAAAATACGGTCATAATGAAGGTGATGAACCAAGATTTACTCAGCCAAAATTATATAAGGCGATCTCAAAACATGAGAATGCCCGCGATATTTATTTTGAAAAGCTGAAAAAAGAAGGTGTTGCTGATGATGAATACCTGAAGAAACTTGAGGATACCTATAAAGCAGCACTCGAGGAGAAGCTGGAAGATTCCAGAAAGGAAGAAACGACCAGGATCACTCCTTTTATGCAGGACGAATGGGATGGTTTTCAGAATGTGCAGGAAGATGAGATGATGAAAGATGTGGATACCACGTTCGACCTGGAAAAACTGGATAAGGTAGCCGAAGCTATTTCTCAATTACCGGAAGGTAAAAAGTTCATGAGAAAGATCCAGAAGATTATCGATGGTAGGAAGAAAATGTATTTTGAAGATAATAAGCTGGACTGGTCTATGGCCGAGCATCTTGCTTATGGATCTTTAATGACTGAAGGATATAATGTAAGAATCAGCGGTCAGGATGTGGAAAGGGGAACCTTTTCCCATCGTCATGCCGTGGTTAAAGTGGAAGATAGTGAGGAAGAGATCATTCTTCACAATAACATAAAAGATAGAGACGGAGATTTCTTTATTTATAATTCGTTGCTTTCAGAATATGGGGTGGTAGGATTCGATTATGGTTATGCCATGGCAAGTCCAACCACGCTTGCGATCTGGGAAGCTCAGTTCGGAGATTTTGTGAACGGGGCCCAAATCATGATAGATCAGTATATTTCTGCCGCCGAGGATAAATGGAAATTACAGAACGGACTGGTGATGTTACTGCCTCATGGCTATGAAGGTCAGGGAGCAGAACACTCCTCAGGTAGAATGGAGCGTTTTCTTCAGCTGTGCGCTAAAGACAATATGTATGTAGCCGATATTTCAACACCGGCTAACATGTTCCATATTTTAAGAAGACAGATGAAGGCTGAATTCAGAAAACCCCTGATTATTTTCACCCCGAAAAGTCTTCTTCGTCATCCAAAAGTTATCTCTACTAAAGAGGAATTTGCAAACGGAAGTTTTCAGCCACTTATAGATGATGCAGAGGCTGATGTTGAAAAGATCAAAACTCTGGTTTTCTGTACCGGTAAATTTTATTATGATCTGCTGAAGCATAGGGAAGAAAATGAAAGAAATGATATCGCTCTGGTAAGATTAGAGCAGTTATTCCCATTACCTAGCTCACAGATGAGAGAGATAATGGATAAGTATAAAAATGCTGATGATGTAGTGTGGGCTCAGGAAGAACCAAGGAACATGGGAGCTTATGCTCACTTATTACTTCATTTTCAAGAGGCACGTAAGTTCAGGGTGTGCAGCCGTAAATTCTATGGGTCTCCTGCTGCCGGTAGTTCAGTGCGTTTCAAGAAACGTCACGAACGCGTAATAAACAGTGTTTTTGATAAGAATTTAAACGAAGAAGAAAATAATTAAGAATCATTTTCCTGAAAATTCAGGAGACTAAATAGATAACAATCATGGCCTTAGAAATGAAAGTTCCTTCACCCGGGGAATCCATCACTGAAGTTGAAATAGCCCAGTGGCTGGTAGAAGACGGGGATTACGTTGAAAAAGATCAGGCAGTAGCCGAAGTTGATAGTGATAAAGCAACCCTGGAGCTTCCAGCAGAAGCCAGTGGTATCATCACTCTTAAGGCTGAAGAAGGCGATGTGGTTGAGGTTGGTGAAGTAGTTTGTCTTATAGACACCGAAGCTGAGAAGCCGGGTAGCGGAGATAGCTCAGACGACAAATCTGCTGAAGAAGAGGAAAAGGAACGTCAGGAAAAGACAGAAGATAAGAAGGATAGCGAAAAAGCTGAAGCTAAAACTGAAGAGCCTTCAAAGTCCAGTACTCCTAAGCAAAAGCAGGATACTTATGCTACCGGAAGTCCTTCCCCGGCGGCTAAAAAGATTCTTGATGAAAAAGGAATTTCATCTAAAGATGTAAAAGGAACTGGAAGAGATGGTCGTGTAACTAAAGAGGATGCTGTAGAAGCTAAAGCTTCTATGGGAACTCCGGGAACAGGATCCAGAGGAGAAGAGAAGAAGAAAATGTCTATGTTCCGTCGCAAACTGGCAGAACGCCTGGTAAGCGCTAAGAACGATACGGCCATGCTAACTACTTTTAACGAGGTAGATATGTCTCCGATCTTCGAACTAAGAAAAAAATATAAAGAAGAGTTTAAGGATAAACATGGGGTAAGCCTTGGATTTATGTCTTTCTTCACTTTAGCCGTAATTCGTGCTTTAGATGAATATCCTGCAGTGAACTCCATGATAGATGGAGATTACCAGGTAAGCTACGACTATAAAGATATTAGTATCGCAGTTTCAGGACCTAAAGGACTTACAGTTCCGGTAATTAGAAACGCAGAGAACTTAAGTTTCCGCGGAGTGGAAGCAGAAGTAAAACGTCTGGCACTAAGAGCTCGTGACGGTAAGATCACCGTGGACGAAATGACAGGGGGTACTTTTACCATTACCAATGGGGGTGTATTCGGATCTATGCTTTCTACGCCTATTATTAATCCTCCGCAAAGTGCGATCCTCGGGATGCATAATATAGTGGAAAGACCGGTTGCGATCGATGGGCACGTGGAAATTAGACCAATCATGTATGTAGCTTTATCTTATGATCACAGAATTATTGACGGTAAAGAATCGGTCGGATTCCTGGTTGCTGTAAAGGAAGCCCTGGAAAATCCTGAAGAATTATTGATGGATAACGATGTAAAAAGAGCTTTGGAATTATAGAAACTTCCATAAAACTATAAATAAAAAAAGGGGTTCGACATGTCGAACCCCTTTTTTATTCTAACGAAATTAAAATAAAACTAACAAACGAAAAATATTCAAAGCTAAAGTGCTAATAACTAGAATGGCTAGGATTACAAAAAGGATCTGTGAATGAGCTTTAGTTTTGATGATATTTCTTATTATTAATGACACTCAAATCTAGGTTTAATAAGAAAGTGAGTCAAAGGGGATTTTTCCCTTATTTCAAAAATAGAGCTTTGTTTTTGTAGTCTATTACGGCTTTCCCTTTTTTGAGAATATCGGCACCAATAATTCCGTGTACTTTTTCGGCCTTATGATTAGTAAGTGCTTCGTTTATATGTTTAAGATCGAAAACCACGAGATCTACCTTTTTCTTTTTCCAATTATCTATCTGCAGACTATTCTTCTGGGACACCTGGGTAAGCATATTTGTAGCACCTGCCCCGGCAGCCTTGATATCGCTGTCTTCTGAAAGAAGATCGAAATGTTCTATAGCTTCAATTCCTACACAGGTGCTGGAAGCACCGGTATCCAGTATAAAGTTACCTTCAATACCGTTTATTTTAGCTACCACCTCGAGATGATTGGTTTTGGTGAATTTCATCTTGATTCGATGATATCCTTTTTCTTCTAATAGCTTCTTTAACGACATTCTTTTTTTACAAATATATGATTCTAAGAAATAGATTTGTAAAGAGAGGCATTTCTGAAATCAGCTAAATTCAAATTTTAGAAAAAATCCGTCTTATCTTTGGTGCCCATGAGCACATTAGTACAAATCACAGCATTGCCACACGAACTTGAAGATCATTATCTATTGCTGAACAGAGTGGTTCAGAAATCAAAAATCAGGAAAGATGATATTGGAGACTGGCGAATTAGAAAGCGTTCTATCGATGCCCGAAACAAACC
>JBFIMP010000098.1:0-9224 GCA_041611635.1 Christiangramia sp. | reverse complement strand
TGGCGCCAGAAAGCTTTTTTCGGTACCTGCCTCTATGATCTTTTGCGCATAGGGTTTTCCCTCGCCGGTCGCGATCTTGGAGACCACTTTGTTCTGTGATAGTCCGAATGAGATTGGCAAATGTGTTTCTTTCAGAATAGTTTCCTGCAGTTCTTTCGCGAACTGGGTAATTCCAAAAAATCGGTCCATCCCGGTGAGATCTGCATAGAATTCGTCTACACTGGCTTTTTCAAAAGAGGGTACTTTACTGCGAATGATCTCGGTGACTTCATGGGAGAACTTGGTATAGGTGGAAGCATTGCCTTTGATGACTACAGACTGCGGACAAAGCTGCCTGGCTACTTTCATCGACATACCCGAATGCACTCCAAATTTACGGGTCTCATAACTGCAGGCTGCTACCACCCCACGGTCCCCCAGCCCTCCAACGATAAGCGGTTTGTTATTTAATTTTGAATCCAGACGCCTTTCTGCCGAAACGAAAAAGGTATCCAGATCCAGATGAATAATAGACTTTATATTTTTCATAAATAGGAATAATTCCTTTTAATTGGAAATATTCCAAAATTATGAAATTATTCCGGATGAAGATGTAGAGGGAGCGTTAAAAAATAAAGCATTTGAAGTTTGAAATATTACGATAAGTTTTTTTTCGTACCTTAATTGTTCTAACCAAAAACCAAAATATTATGAAAGGTTCTTCAGGTAAACGCAGGTTGGTAAAGAAATACGTATCAGAATTTATATTTTCAGAGAAGACAAGGTTCGTGCTGGATGGTACTAATTATCAGTTTTCTACTGATGAGCCCGGAGGGAAATTTATAAAATTTCGCTTCGAAAGAGGTCCGCGTAAGAAAAAACGAAAACTAGTTTTTAAATGTATTTATAAAATGATGAAAAACTTTCAAACTTCATTGAACTAAAAAAGCTCTTTCGGTAGAAAGAGCTTTTTTGTTACTCATCCTATTATATTATTCTATAGCCGCAGTATCCGGCTCCTTATTGGTAATATTCATCACTTGCATTTTCCAGTCGTTGTTGCTTT
The DNA here is from genome assembly GCA_041611635.1 of Christiangramia sp. Lineage (GTDB taxonomy): Bacteria > Bacteroidota > Bacteroidia > Flavobacteriales > Flavobacteriaceae > Christiangramia. The sequence goes on along the minus strand of JBFIMP010000098.1, from coordinate 8,179 downwards.
TTTTCCAGATAAAAGTATAGCTGCCTTCATAGGTCGCATTTAAACTGTCATTTTTTATTCCATGACTATAGGTGCCGGCCTCATAGGCGATGTTATTGGTAGTATATTCAACTAAGGCATTCGTCCTGAGGTCTCTCATCATTGGAGCCGCGTTGTTATACCAGGAACGAATACTATCTGCATTCATGCTTCTACCTTGCATGAAAAGAACCGCATCTTTAGAGGTAAGCGTGTCTAATTCCTGCGGATTATTCCGGTTCCAGGCATCGATCCACTGTTGGTTTGCTTCAGCGGGAGAACGAACTTCGGCCTCCTTGGTCGTTTCAACATTTTCTTTCTTGTTTTCGTTACAACTACTAAAGAGAAGAAGAGCAAAAACGGGCAAGAAATTCAATAATTTCATATCGGTTGGTTTTAGATTGTATGATAATTTACTCAAAAACCTGTAATGAAATGAGATATGTTGAGGTTTTCGGGTTAAAGGAAGGTATTGGAGGTTAACTAAATGGCCGTCAGTTTTTTGTAAATTTAGATATAACAATTTAGTCATGGATTTTAGAATTATCATATTTGGAATTTCGATTTTACTTTTTTCATGTGTTCAATCCCAGGAACAAAATAAACCCAGACTGGTGGGCGGGCCATGCGAAGGTTGTGAAGCCGTGCTTGAATATGGAGACCGGGATCTGAATTCGCTGGATACTCTTCCAGAATTCAATTCCGCAGAAAATAAACTGAAGATCACCGGAACAATTTACGAAGCTGACGGTGAAACACCTGCCGAAAATATAGTGTTGTATATTCATCATACCAATGCAAAAGGTGTTTATCCTACCAAAGGAAATGAGGAAGGCTGGGAGAAAAGGCATGGATATTTACGAGGCTGGATCAAGACGGAGAAAGATGGGCGCTATATTTTTTACACTCAGTTGCCGGGAAGCTACCCTGATGGAACTAATCCGGCGCATATCCACCCGATCATCATGGAACCTGATGGAAAATATTACTATCTGTCTGCTTATTTTTTTAAAGGCGATGCATTGCTTACCAAGGATCATATGGAAGATCTGCCACGAGGAAGTAATGGGATTGTAGACCTTCAGCAGACCAACGAAATGATTCTAATTGAAAGGGACTTTATTCTGGGAAAGGGAATTCCGGGGTATGAATAAAAAAAGCCCCGCGAATTGCGAGGCTCTAATAATATCTAATGTTAAAGATCTAAGATCTTATTAGTATCTGTAGTATTCCGGTTTGTATGGTCCTTCAACCGTTACCCCGATATATTCAGCCTGGTCTGGTTTAAGCTCTGTTAGCTCCACACCAATTCTTTCCAGGTGAAGTTTCGCTACCTTTTCATCTAAGTGCTTAGGCAACATATATACTTCATTTTTATACTTATCGGTATTGTTCCAAAGTTCCATTTGTGCCAGGGTCTGGTTTGTAAATGAGTTACTCATTACAAAACTTGGGTGACCTGTCGCACATCCAAGATTTACTAGACGACCTTCAGCAAGAAGGATGATGTCTTTCCCGTTGATGGTATATTTATCTACCTGTGGCTTGATCTCTACTTTAGAATCTCCGTGTTTTTCATTCAACCATGCAACAGCGATCTCATTATCAAAGTGACCAATATTTGCAACGATGGTCTTATCTTTCATTGCTTCGAAATGCTCTCCACGTACAATGTCCTTGTTTCCTGTGGTTGTGATCACGATATCTGCCTTAGGGAGTACAGTTTCCAGTTTCTTAACTTCAAAACCGTCCATTGCAGCCTGTAGCGCACAGATAGGATCAATTTCAGTAACAGTTACGATAGAACCGGCACCTTTAAAAGACTGGGCTGTTCCTTTTCCAACGTCACCATATCCACAAACAACAACTCTTTTTCCTGCGAGCATTACGTCTGTAGCACGACGAATTGCATCTACCGCGCTCTCACGACATCCATATTTATTATCGAATTTCGATTTGGTCACAGAGTCGTTCACATTGATCGCAGGCATAGGAAGCGTTCCTTTTTTCATACGCTCATATAGTCTGTGAACTCCGGTTGTGGTTTCTTCTGAAAGTCCTTTGATTCCTTCAGCCAGCTCAGGGTATTCATCAAGGACCATATTGGTTAGATCTCCACCATCGTCTAGGATCATATTTAACGGCTTGCGCTCCTCTCCAAAGAAAAGAGTTTGCTCGATACACCAGTTAAATTCCTCTTCGGTCATTCCTTTCCAGGCATAAACCGGGATTCCGGCAGCAGCGATTGCAGCAGCAGCGTGATCCTGGGTAGAGAAAATATTACAAGAACTCCAGGTTACATCTGCACCAAGAGCGACAAGAGTTTCAATAAGAACAGCAGTCTGAATGGTCATATGTAAACAACCCGCAATTCTAGCTCCTTTAAGTGGCTTGGATTCTCCATACTCCTCACGAAGTGCCATTAAACCTGGCATTTCAGCTTCGGCAAGTTCTATTTCACGGCGTCCATATTCTGCAAGCGCAATATCTTTTACTTTATAGGCGGTATACGGTACTGTTTTAGTTGACATATTATTATATTTGAATATTAGCAATTTTTGTGCTTGCAAAAATAAGGAAAAGCTTAGAAATTTTATGCCTCTTTATAAAACAATAACAGTTGATGAACTTACTAAAGTCTTCATTTGGAAGGTGGAAGAATCTCTTGAATGGTTATCTGATGGTATTGTATTAACCGATCATTGCCAGAGAAGGGTCGACGGTATGAAGTCTGAGATACATCGTCGGGGTTTTATGAGCATCAGGCATTTAATGGCTGAGGCAGGCTATGTAGATCATGATCTTTACTATGACGACCACGGTAAACCACATCTTAGAGATGATAAATATATCTCTATCACCCATTCATTCAATTTCACGGCGATCATAATCAGTGATAAGGATGTGGGTATAGACATCGAGAAACAGCGTGAAAAGATCCTGAAAATTGCTAATAAGTTCACTCCGCTGGATGAGTATCATACGCTGGCAAATGAAGACGCTTTGATCCGGAAACTTACCATCGTTTGGGGTGCTAAGGAATCGGTTTATAAGATTCTGGCAGAACCCGGTTGCGGATTCCTGCAGCATATCAATGTGATAGATTTCGATTTCGATGATTATAAAACGACCACTCACGTGAGGTATAATGGGATAGATAGATGGTTCGATGTGAATTTCCTGGAATTTGAGAATTTTACCTGCGTGTATGCCATGCCTTCCAATTCTAAAGCAAAAGCCTGATGATCGAAATTCAAGGTTATCTGGAAGAAATTGAACAGGCGGCTTATGAAAAACGGAAAATGCTGGCGGTTTTAATAGATCCTGATAAATTTGCAAAAGCCGAGGCCTCTGGATTTATTCAGAAACTACCCAAAGAAACAACCCATATTTTTGTTGGCGGAAGCACCGTGGAAGAGGGCAGAACCTGCCAGGTGGTGAAAGCGATCAAGAATCTCTGTGGATTACCTGTAATTTTATTTCCCGGTGACCATAGCCAGATCTCGGCTCATGCCGATGCCCTACTCTTTTTAAGTCTTATCTCCGGAAGAAATCCAGAATTTCTGATCGAACAGCAGGTGCGTTCCGTAGAAAAGATAAGAAATACAAATCTTGAGATTATTCCCACGGGTTATATTTTAATAGATGGCGGTAGGGAAACTTCGGTGCAGAAAGTCAGCAATACGATTCCGCTAGCACAAAACGATATTCAGCAAATTGTAAATACGGCGCTTGCCGGGCAATATTCTGGAAAGAAACTTATCTATCTCGAAGCCGGAAGTGGAGCAATAAATCCGGTCTCTTCTGAAATTATTACAGCAGTAAAAAAAGAGCTGAGTATACCATTGATCGTAGGTGGAGGCATCCGCAGCAAACCGCAACTACAACAAGCATATGAGGCAGGGACAGATCTTGTAGTGATCGGGACTGCTTTGGAGGATGGGACTTTTGAATTATAGAGCTTATAAAGGTTCAGTTAACTAATCAAATGTTATCCCGAGGTGATTAGAAGGATATTTTTGAAACCAGTTTTATTTTTGTCTTTTCGACCCAGGGAGGAAATATAAGCCTGGAAAATAACTTCTTAGTGCGTAGTGTTAATACCGATTTCTCAGTCGCTTCACTCCTTCGAATTGACAGGCGATCAGATACGCATTTCGATAGGCTCAGGGTGTTTTTTGTCATTTCTGGCAACACGAAACAATCTCAAAGTATAAGTACTGCTTCACTTCCTTCCCAGTGACATATATAAAAAATACTGCTTAGCCAATGATGAATAACCGGCAGAAACTCTCTTGTTGAACGCTGGTATAATATTCTTAAATTTAAGTATATCTAACAATTAATCTATAAATTATGAAAACTGAAAATCCAGTGGTTTGGTTCGAGATCTACGTAGATGACCTGGAACGGGCTACCACTTTTTATGAGAAAGTATTCAAAATAGAGCTATCTGAAATTGGCGATCCCAATAATGATAATTTAAAAATGATGGCATTTCCGCAAAATATGGAATCCCAGGGAAAAGCTGGTGGCGCGATTGTCAAAGCAGAAGGTATGCCTGCGGGAGGGAATAGTACAGTCGTTTATTTTCACAGCGAAGATTGTAGTATAGAGGAAGACCGGGTTAAAGATGCTGGGGGCGAAGTTCTAAGGTCAAAAATGTCTATTGGTGAGTTCGGCTTTGTATCTATCTTGAAAGATACTGAAGGGAATATGTTCGGGATTCATTCTATGAAATAAAATAAGTAGAGTTTAAGTTGTCATTTCTACTGCAGGCAGAAATCTCAATTCTGAAACCGAGCCACTTTCTGCACAGTGACTTTAGGATCAATTTTCAATTGTCCATTATTGATTATTAAAAATCCATTTAGTTTTGGCTAACTTTGGCTGGAAAACAGAACTCTATGAACATTTCAGTAGAATTAACCCTAACCCCAATCCAGGATGATTATGAACCTGCGATCATCAATTTCATAAAAAAAATGAGAGCGTCGGGGCTTAGCGTAAAAGAAAATCCTTTAAGTACGCAGGTATATGGTGATTATGATGAAGTGATGGGATTATTAAATAAAGAGATCAAAAATGCATTTGAAGCGATAGAGCGCGGACTCATTTATATAAAGATCGTAAAATCTGACCGTAGCGAGTATGCAGCCGATTTTTGATTTTTTCTTTGATCAGTATTCCGGATATCCTACTCTTTTTATAATTCTCGAGATCATTGCGGTGATTTTCGGCTTTCTTTCAGTCTGGTATTCCAAGCAGAATAATATTCTGGTATACCCAACCGGTATAGTGAGTACCATGATCTTCGTTTATCTGTTATGGCAATGGCAATTGCTGGGGGATATGATGATCAATGCCTATTATTTCTCGATGAGCATTTATGGCTGGTATATCTGGACCAGGAAAGTGGATCCCGAACATTATACCCCCATCACAAGTACTACCAGCAAAGAAAAAGTTCAATCGGTTTTTATTTTTCTTGGAACATTGATTTTTGTTTTCGCGGTCTATGAGTATTTTGATAAATGGAATAACTGGACAGCTTATGTGGATACGGTGACCACAGCTATTTTTTTTGTGGGAATGTGGCTTATGGCCAAGCGAAAGATTGAGAACTGGATCTACTGGATCATAGGAGATGTGATTTCTGTGCCGCTATATTTTTATAAAGGTCTTACCTTTACCAGTCTGCAATACCTGGTATTTACCATAATTGCTATTTACGGTTATAAAGCATGGAAGAAATACTTGCGCAACGACCTGCGTCCTGCATAAAAATTGTCCTTTTTGGGCCCGAATCCACGGGTAAAACTACCTTATCTGAGGATCTGGCAGAACATTTCAATGCCCCAATGGTGAAGGAATATATGCGGGAATATCTTCAGGAAGTATGGAATCTTGAAAAACGTATCTGCGAACCTCGTGATATCATTCCTATTGCCGAAGGGCAAATAAAAATCGAGAACAGGCTGGCGCAACAAGCTGAAGACCTGCTTATTTGTGATACAGACCTGCTCGAACTCAAAGTTTATTCTGAGGCATATTACGAGGGCTATTGCGACCCGCTACTTCTTAAACATGCGTTAAACAATCACTACCATCTCTACTTTTTAACGTATATTGATGTTCCCTGGACTCCAGACGATCTAAGGGATAAACCTTACGACCGTGAGGGGATGTTTCAAAGATTTCAAAAGGCTCTTGAGCAACATCAAAAACCTTATTTCATATTGAAAGGAGATCGGGAAAAGCGATTAGAGACCGCTGTGACAAAAATCAATGAATTATTAAAAATTAGAAAAACGTGAATTTCAGCGAGAAGGATATACTTCAGATAGAGGAAAAAGGATTAACGACGAAAGAAGTAGAAGAACAAATTGATATTTTTAAACGGGGTAATATTAAAGTAAATATTACTGAAGCCGCTACTGTGGGAAAGGGTATAAGCAAGATAGAAGCCACAGAAAAGCATGAGCTTATAGAACTTTATGATTCAGAAAAAGAGAGTCATAGTATTCTAAAGTTTGTTCCTGCCTCTGGTGCAGCGACCAGGATGTTTAAGGCACTGCATAATTTTGCCGACGAATTCGATCCCGAAAATGACAATTTAAGAGGATACCTGGATAAAAAAGAGGATGCCGATCTGCAAAGATATTTCAATCACTATGATAAACTTCCTTTTTATGAACAGGCGCTTAAAAAGGCTAAAAAAAACTATCCAGATTTTGATGAGTTATCACATGACCATCAGCATAAGATTTTAGTGAAAACCATTCTCGAGTCAGATGGATTATACCTGAGTAATCTACCCAAGGGGTTGGTTCCATTTCATAAATACGATACACACACGGCTACAGCTTTTGAGGAACATCTTCTGGAAGCATCAAAATATATAGATGTTAACGGTGTGGCCAAACTTCATTTTACGGTTGCTGAAGGGGATAAAGAAAAATTCCAGGAGGAATGGAAAGAGATTCAGAAAAGGATAGAGGAGAAAACCGGGGTTAAATTTGAAATTGGATATTCCTATCAGGATCCTAAAACCGATACCATTGCCGTAGACAATGATTTTGAGCCTTTCAGAACTGAAGAGGGGAATCTTTTCTTTAGGCCCGGCGGTCATGGAGCTCTTATTGAGAATATGAATCAGCTGGAAGAAGAGGTTGTTTTTGTCAAGAATATAGACAACGTAGTTACTGAAGACAACGTCCAGAATGTGGTGGATTTTAAAAAAATGCTAGGAGGTAAACTATTTAAAATTCAACAAAAAGTACATGGATATCTGGAGACATTGGATAAGGGCAATGTTCCTTCAGGTAAACTTGATGAGATACAGGATTTTTTACATAAAGAGCTTTATTTTAAAGACGCTTCTAATCAGGATTTGTTTATAGAATACTTAAAGGAAAAGTTACGTCGTCCAATCAGGGTATGTGGAATGGTAAAAAATGAGGGGGAGCCTGGAGGGGGTCCATTCCTGGTAAAGGATAAGAACGGGGAAATTTCTCTGCAGATTATTGAAGGGGCCCAAATAGATAATGAAAATCCCGAGCAGGCTAAAACTGCCAGGGAGTCCACCCATTTTAACCCGGTAGATATTGTATGTGGCTTGAAAGATCATAAAGGTGAATCTTATGACCTTAATGAATTTGTAGATGAAGAAATGAGCTTTATCGCTGATAAAACAAAGGATGGTAAGCCATTAAAGGCGCTCGAACGTCCCGGGTTATGGAACGGTGGTATGGCCAGGTGGAATACTATTTTCGTTGAGGTGCCCGTAGAAACTTTTAATCCAGTTAAAACTGTATCAGACCTGTTGAAGGAATCGCACCAGCCTAGGTAGTATGGATAAGAACCTTATTCTTACTGAACTGGATTACAAAGCGGTCAGAAGTTCTGGTCCCGGTGGGCAACATGCCAATAAAACCGCGACCAAGGTAGAGCTTGCTTTTGATATTGCTAATTCTGAAGCTTTATCAGATTATGAAAAGAGACGCATCTCCAAAAAACTTTCTGCAAGGATCAACAAGGAAGGTATCCTTAAAATGTCCAGTGAAGATTCCAGAAGTCAGCATACTAATAAGGAAATTGTAACTCAAAATTTTCTTTTCGAGCTAAGGGAAGCTTTGAAAAAACAGAAGCCAAGAAAGAG